>JBEGLG010000064.1:0-8672 GCA_041183645.1 Actinomycetota bacterium
CCGTGCTTCTGCACGGCGACCTTGGTGATCTCGCCGGGTGTGGGCACGGGCAGTGGCATCGCGGTAACAGGTGCCGAGACCGGTGAGCCTCCGGCGCTATTCGAGCCGGTGGCCGTGACCGTATAGGCGGTGCCGTTCGTGAGCCCTTCCAGCACGCAGTGCGAGGGCAGGCCATCGGGATGCGGAATGGCCGCACAGGTGACGACCTGGCCGGCGGGATCGACCGCCTGGGCCGAGAAGTTGGTCATCGCCGCAGTAGGTGCCGGATCGATGAACGTCACTCGGAGTGCACCGGAGAGCGTGCCGACGGCGATCGCCGGAGCCGCCGGCGGGGGATTCACCTCGATGGCTCCCTCCTGGAGAAGGAAGTCGTACATCGCGGAGACGCGGGTGTACACGCCGGGATATCGCGTAGCGCAGTCATCGCCCCAGCTCACGACTCCGATGAGTCGCTCAGGACCGCCCTGAGCGGAGACGAGTGGTCCGCCGGAATCACCCTGGCAGGAGTCGATGATGCGGCCCGACGTGTCAGCGGCCCCGGCGCACATCATCGTGACGGCATCGGCCTCGGAGGCACTGAACCCATGGAAGGTGACACCGTTGATGACGTACGACCCGCGCGATCCGCAGGTATCGTCGGGAAACAGCACAAGATTCGCGACGCGCGCGATGTCAGGGAAGGCCTTGCCGCCGGTGAGGGTCGTGGTGTTGCCCCATCCGCCCACGCGCACGGCTCCACCCGTGACGAGATACGCGGTGACGTCGGCCGGCGTGAGCGGATCAATAGTGGGAACGCTGTCGATCGGCGTGGCCAGGGTGAGCACCGCGATGTCGTTAGTGGAGGAATCGACGTCGTAGTCGGGATTGACGCTGACCGTCGCTACCGCCACCGGCGCAGTGATCGGGTTCTTCAGGCTCTGCCCGGTGAGCACGTAGATGTCGGATGGCGCCGAGATCTCGTGTGTCGACTGATCGACGACGCAGTGCGCCGCTGTGATGACCTTCGTCGGAGTCACGAGCGCTCCGCCGCAGAACTGCGCCTGATACGTGCCGAGCTGGGACATCCGCGAGGTGTCGATCAGGGCCACGAGATACGGCATGTCTCCCGGCGTGGCCGGGGTGCCGTTGATGATCCGAGGCGTGAGCGGCACAGCGTGCGCGGGGCTGCTGACGAGAGCGCCCACGACAAGCAGGCTCATCGCGGCCACAGTGGCCACCAGTCGGCGTCTCATATCCCCACACTATGTCGGCTGCAGGCAGCAACCACCCGACCACCGGCGGTGATCAGGGATTGGACTCCGCGTCGCGCGCCGGGGTTCCCTACTCGCTGAGCACGATCTCCCGCACCAGGTCATGCAGGCCCGAGGCATGCCCCGTCTCCCAGCCTCGCAACTCAGCCGTGCGGAGATTCGACTCGGATGTCCCGAGCACGTGCACGCGGGCATCAGGCCAGCTCTCGCTGACCGCGGGGTAGTCCGGGTCAATCAGGACGTAGCCGACGACTCGGCGCCGGGCAGCGCGCTGGGCGAGGGCGATCGCGGGAAGCAGCGCGCAGTACTCACCGACCGTCACGATGAGCAGCGGGGGAGTCGGCGTGAGCCGGGTGATCTCCGCGCACACTCGGGCAGCCAGGGGAGCGTCGCCCGGGGCCGGTTCCGCTCGGCGAGCCCCGAGACTCTGCAGGTCGGGCAGATCCCCGAGCACGATCACGTCCGTCACGGCGTTGAGCATAGGGTTGGGGCATGCCCAGTGATGCGTGGAACCAGCTTCGTGACCAGATCATCGAGAAGGCCGTCGTGCGCGGCAAGGTGATCCTCTCCAGCGGTCGCGAGGCCGACTATTACGTCGATCTGCGTCGAGTCACGCTCGACTGCGTTGCAGCGCCGCTGATCGGCCAGGTCATGCGCGAGCTCACCGCCGATCTGCAGTTCGACGCTGTCGGAGGCCTGACTCTGGGCGCTGACCCGGTCGCCACCGCGATGATGCACGACGCCGCTCGCAATGGTGTCGCGCTCAATGCCTTCGTCGTGCGCAAGTCCGAGAAGGCCCACGGGCTGCAGCGCCGTATCGAAGGTCCTTCGGTCACCGGCAAGCGCGTGCTCGCCGTCGAGGACACCTCGACCACCGGCTCCTCTGTCCTCACCGCGGTTGATGCCCTTGCCGACGACGGCGCCACGACCATCGCCTGCGCCGTCATCGTCGATCGCGGTGCTCGCGCCGCGGTCGAAGAGCGCGGTGTCGAATACCGCGCGGCCTACTCGCTGGCCGACCTCGGACTGGAGTAAACCGCCGGCCGAGTGCCTCGGCCCGGCCTCGCGTAAAGCGTGATATCTCGCGCAACTGGTGCTTTTCCGAACTCCGCTTACTCTCATAAGAGCCGGCGCGAATCCCGTGCGCCGACTGGGAGCGGAGGAGGTCATCTCGTGAGTTCAGATGATGTCGACCTGACCCGGTGTCGTGCCGCGTGAATGGGCGATGCGTGAGCACCGAGGCTGGGCCGAGGCCATGTCGCCTGCGGTCGACGAGGAGCCGACCGGGAGCTAGGCGCTCCGGCGGCTCCGCAGCCATTCGATGAGAATCGGAATCACGCTGATCAGCACGACCAGGATCAAGATGAGCTCGATGTGCTCGGCAATGAAGGTGACGTTGCCGAGGAAGTAGCCCAGGATGGTGACGCCACCGGCCCACAGGATCGCGCCGATGGCGCTGAAGAAGATGAATCGACCGAAGGGCATGCGGCCCATGCCGGCGGTGGCCGTAATGAAGGTGCGCACGATCGGAACGAATCGAGCGAGCACGATGGCGCGTGCGCCGTACTTCTCGAAGAAGTGCTCGGTCTTGACGACGTACTCGCGACGGAAGAGCTTCGACTCCTCCTTGCTGAATAGTGCCGGGCCTGCCTTGCGGCCGATCCAGTAGCCGCACGCATTGCCGAGAATGGCCGAGATGATCAGCAGGAGTGCGGCAAGCCAGATGTTCATGCCGATCCAGTTCTTGGCAATGAACAGGCCGGTGACGAAGAGCAGTGAGTCGCCCGGCAGGAAGAAGCCGATCAGCAGACCGCACTCGGCGAAGATGATCGCCAGCACGGCCCAGAAGGCAAGATCGCCCAGATTGTGCAGGAGAGTCTCGGGATTGAGTGCCGAGAGCACTCCGGCGTGGACAGCGGTCATCACGTGGGTCACGCCGACCAGGCTATCGTCGGCACGTGGACGATCCCGACACCCGCGCCGACGACGAGGCGGCACTGAACGGGGTCGGACCTCACCCGCTTCCCTGGCCGGTCGACGAGCGACTCGACCCGGAACTACTCGAGCACGGCGATCGCCGCAATGTGGTCGATGAGTACCGTTACTGGACACTCGAGGCGATCGTCGCGGATCTCGATACCAAGCGGCATCCCTTTCATGTCGCGATCGAGAACTTCAACCACGACTTCAACATCGGCTCGGTCGTGCGTACCGCCAATGCCTTCCTCGCCCGAGAGGTGCACGTGGTCGGGCGCAAGCGCTGGAACCGACGCGGTGCGATGGTGACCGATCGATACCAGCATGTGCGCCATCACGAGAATGCACGGCAGCTCGCCGAGTGGTGCCGGGCGAATGATCTCGTGCTGATCGGCATCGACAATCTGCCGGGCTGCGTGCCGATCGAGACCTTCGACCTGCCTGCGAACGTCATGCTGCTCTTCGGGCAGGAGGGCGAGGGACTCACCGAGGAGGCGCGTGACGAGGTCACGGCCGTGCTCTCGATCGCTCAGTACGGATCAACGCGCTCGATCAATGCGGGTGCCGCCGCAGCAGTCGCCATGCACGCCTGGGTGAGGCGACACGCGTTCGGGCAGGTCCCCTCCCCGTAACGTCGCGC
This sequence comes from Actinomycetota bacterium, assembly GCA_041183645.1. Lineage (GTDB taxonomy): Bacteria > Actinomycetota > Actinomycetes > S36-B12 > S36-B12 > CAIKZY01. The sequence goes on from JBEGLG010000064.1 coordinate 3,868, forward strand.
GAATAGACTCACGCGGCAATGTCGAACCGGAAATCACCCCTGCGCCAGTGGCAGCAGGAGGCACTCGCCCAGTACATCGAGGCGAATCCGAAGGACTTCCTCGTCACCGCGACTCCGGGTGCCGGCAAGACCACATTCGCGCTCACGCTCGCCTTACACCTGATGAGCAAGCGCGCAATCGATCGCGTGATCGTCGTCGTGCCGACCGATCACCTGCGCACACAGTGGGCCGATGCCGCTAGCGCGATGTCGCTCGTGCTCGACCCGAAGCTGGCGAATGCCGATGGTCCGGTGCGCGGCGACACGAGCGGCTACATCACGACGTATGCGCAGGTTGCCTCGCATCCGATGCTCCATCGCGCACGCGCGACGGCGAAGCGATCACTGGTCATCCTCGACGAGATTCATCACGCGGGCGATAGCCTCTCGTGGGGCGACGCCGTGCAGAACGCCTTCAGCGAGGCTCAGCGGAGACTCTGCCTGACCGGCACTCCCTTCCGCACCAAGCCCGAGGAGCGGATCCCGTTCGTGCAGTACGCCGCGCCGTCCTCTGACGAGATCATGTCGGTGGCCGACTACACCTATGGCTATCGCGAGGCGCTGGCCGATGCGGTGGTGCGGCCTGTGGTCTTCGCCGCGTACTCCGGCACCAGCCGCTGGATGAACTCGGCAGGCGATGTCATCAGTGCCTCACTCTCTGATGCGGGCACGAAGCGTCGCGAGGAGACAGCGTGGCGCACGGCACTCAACCCCGAGGGCAAGTGGATTCCGCATGTCATTGCCGCCGCTGATCGGCGACTCTCCGACGTTCGTGACTCCGGAATGCCGGATGCCGCGGCATTGATGCTCGCGACCGACCAGGAGACCGCACGCGAGTACGCGAAGCTGGTCAGGAAGATCACCGGGCACACCCCGGTTCTCGTGCTCTCCGATGATCCGAAGTCGAGCAAGAAGATCGAGGAGTTCAACCGGAGCCAGGATCGCTGGATGGTCGCGGTGCGCCAGGTATCCGAGGGCGTCGACATCGTGCGGCTGAATGTGTGCGTCTGGACTACGAGCTACCGCACGCCGCTCTTCTTTGCCCAGGCTGTGGGCCGCGTGGTTCGAGCGCGGAACTCGCGAGAGACAGCCACCGTGTTCATCCCCGCGGTGCGTCCGCTTCTGGCGCTGGCAGCGGAGCTGGAGGAGCAGCGCAACCATGTCGTGAAGATCCCGTCGGGTGCGGCACTCGACGACTCGCAGATCGAGCGGCTGGTGTCGGAGCCGGGTCTGCCGGAGTTCACGGCACTCGACTCCGAGGCCGAATTCGCGCACGTGCTCCACGGCGGGCGTGCCCACACCGCCGAGGTAGCGCCGGAGGATGCCGACTTCCTCGGGCTGCCCGGTCTCCTGACTCCCGAGCAGACCGCGACCCTGCTTGCCGTGCGTGATGCGGATATCCGCAAGAGCGGAACTCTCTTCGACGAACTCGATGTGGCCGGCAATGGCACGCATTGGCGCGATGTCGATGCGCTGCGCAAGGAAGTGGCGGGCCTCGTGCGTCAGTGGGCGGCGCGCACGTCTCGCAATCACGCCGAGATTCACGGTGAGCTGCGCAAGGTCGCACCCGGACCTCCGAGTGCCGCGGCACCAGTCGAGGTGCTCATGGCCCGGCGTGACTACTTATTAGGCAAGGTGGGCTGACTCGAACGCAGATGAGGGGCCGACGGTCGTTGACCGTCGGCCCCTCATCGTTGAGCGTGACTACGCGGCTGCGTTCTTCGAGTGCTTGAAGCCGAGCAGGGCCAGGATGAACAGCACGATCGCGGCGGCGAATGCCACCCAGGCCGCGATGATCGCGACTGTGCCGATAGTCCAGAAGGCATAGGCGTTCAGGAGCATGGCGCGGATCGACTCGCCCATGAACAGCGTGGTGCGGGTCTGGGCGAGCTCGGCATCCTTCATGCCACCGGCAATCCACTCCTCGCTGACCTCGGAGTAGGTCTTGCCGCCGCCGATGCCCTGCAGGTGCACGGCCACGAGATCGGTGTAGGCCTTGGCACTCGGACCATCGGTCACGGCCACGCCGGCCCACGAGGCAAGCTCAGGCGGAAGTTGCGTGGCGTCGGCCGAGAACGCGATCTTCTGGCCGGTGAGCTCGGAGGTCACGGTGTTGTGAGCAAAACTGCCGCCCCAGAGGAGCAGGGCTCCTGCGGCGGCAATGATGACGGCGACGACGAGTCCGCTGATGGAGACAACGCGATCTACTTTTTGACGACCCATGATTCTCACTCCTCTTCCCCCATGCCCGAGAGGGCACGTCGTGCGTGACCCTGTGTCACCGCTTCAACTATTGCGCTAGCCGACCGAGGTCTCGATTGCCGAAAGTCGCGGATTAACGGGACGTTCGTCCTGCTCGTTCATCGGAAATCCATAGGCTGGTCGCATGTCGGGTAATCGGGAGGTGCTGAGGAACTCCGAGTTCCGCCGGCTCTTCCTCTCGCGCGGCATCAGCAACCTGGGCAATGGCATTGCACCGATCGCGCTCGCGTTCGGCGTGCTGGCGCTGCCGGGTGCAACCCCGACCTCTCTCTCGATCGTGCTTGCCGCGCAGGCAATCCCGCTCATCCTGATGCTGCCGTTCGGCGGGGTGATCGCCGATCGCATCGGTCGCGCTCGAGTGGTGTGGATGACCGACGGACTGCTGAGCCTCTTCGTGATGACCACCGCAGTGCTCTTCATCACCGGTCACGCGACTGTGCCGATTCTCGCCATCATCGGCTTGCTCTCCGGACTGCTCAATGGAATGTGGTACCCGGCGATGTCGGGGTTCACTCCCGATGTGGTGCCCGACGAGCAGCTTCAGTCGGCGAACTCGCTGATCTCGATCTCGAGCAATGTGGGCTTCATCGCGGGTGCGTCGATCGGTGGCCTGCTTGTCGCTCTGGTCGGCCCCGGCTGGTCGATTGCCCTCGACTCCCTCAGCTTCTTCACTGCCGCACTTCTCGTGCTGTCGATCGGTCATGTCGCGAAGCCCCACGAATCGGGGGAGTCGGTCATCGCCGACCTGGTCCACGGCTGGAAGGTGTTCCTCTCCTTCCGCTGGATTGTGGTGATCGTCGGCTCGTTCTCCTTCATCGTCATGGTGTGGCGAGGCTCCGAGGAAGTGCTCGGGCCGGTGCTCGCGCTGCAGATCTACGGTGGCCCGAAGGGCTGGGCTGTCGTCATGGCCTGTCAGGGCATCGGCTTGCTGGTCGGCGGCATCGCGGCATCGCGGATTCGGACAGGTCATCCGTTGCTGATTGGCATGCTCGTGACCTTGGCCCTGCCGGCGTGGCTGCTGATCCTGGCCCTGGAATCCCCGCTACCGGTGGCGGCGCTCGGTGCCTTCGCCTTCGGGATCTCGCTCGAGCTCTTCTACGTCCTGTGGATCACGGCCCTCCAGACCCGGGTACCCCGTGAGTCCCTGTCGAGGGTGAACTCCTATGACGCCCTGGGCTCGTTGATGTTCGGCCCCATCGGTCTTGCACTCGCAGGCCCGCTCGTTGCAGCAATCGGGCTGCAACGCTCATTTCTCATCGGGGCGGCAATCTCGACGATTGCCGTGGTGGGTTGCCTGCTCTACAGGCCCGTGCGGGAGCTCGAGTTCGTCGAATAACGCGCAAGTCCTTGGGCGTCCAAGTACCCGAACCTGGTGGTGCACGCCACATTCGAGAGTGGGATGATGGTCGCGCTTACATCCACCCACCTTCAGGAGTAATCAGATGCCCATTGCATCCCCCGAGGTCTACGCCGAGATGCTCGACCGAGCAAAGGCCGGCAAGTTCGCATACCCCGCGATCAACTGCACCTCCTCACAGTCCATCGTCGCCGCGATCCGCGGATTCGCCGAGGCAGAGTCCGATGGCATCGTCCAGTTCTCTTGGGGCGGCGCGGAGTTCGCCTCCGGCCAGATGGTCAAGAGCATGGTCGCCGGTGCAGTCGCCCTCGCCGAGTTCGCGCACTCGATCGCGAAGAGCTACGACGTCAACATCGCCCTGCACACCGACCACTGCCCCAAGGACAAGCTCGAGGGCTTCATGGAGCCCCTCATCGCGATCTCGCAGGAGCGCGTGGCCAAGGGTCTCGAGCCGCTCTTCCAGTCGCACATGTGGGACGGCTCGGCAGTGCCGCTGAAGGAGAACCTCGAGATCTCGCAGCGCCTGCTCGAGGCATCGGTCAAGGCACGCACGATTCTCGAGATCGAGATCGGCGTTGTCGGTGGCGAGGAAGACGGCATCGAGGCCTCGCATGACGCCAAGCTGTTCTCGACCGTCGAAGACGGCCTGGCCACCGCTGAGGCACTCGGCCTCGGCGAGCGCGGTCGCTACATGGTTGCCGCGACCTTCGGCAACGTGCACGGTGTCTACAAGCCGGGCAACGTGGTGCTGACCCCGTCGATCCTCAATGACATCCAGACCGCAGTCGGCGCGAAGTACGGCGTCGAGAAGCCGTTCGACCTGGTCTTCCATGGCGGCTCGGGCTCGCTCCTCAGCGAGATCCGCGAGGCACTCGACTACGGCGTCGTGAAGATGAACATCGACACCGACACCCAGTACGCCTTCACCCGCCCGATCGTCGATCACATGTTCAAGAACTACGACGGCGTGCTGAAGATCGACGGCGAGGTCGGCAACAAGAAGATGTACGACCCGCGCGCCTACGGCAAGCTCGCCGAGGCCGGCATGGCCGCACGCGTGACCCAGGGTTGCGAGGATCTCCGCTCGGTCGGTACCAAGATCAAGTAGTCGCACGGATATTTCGAAGGAGCCGGGGCTTTCGCCTCG
>JBEGLG010000065.1:0-2881 GCA_041183645.1 Actinomycetota bacterium
CACTATGGGCACGGTTGCAGACACTGACGTTCTCGTCATCGGTGCCGGGCCCGCCGGATCCTCCGCGGCTGCGTGGTCGGCCCGTGCCGGCCTTGATGTCGTGCTCGCCGATGCCGAGACCTTCCCCCGCGACAAGCCCTGCGGCGACGGCCTGACTCCGCGCGCAATCGCCGAGCTCGATGCCCTCGGACTCTCTCCATGGCTCAAGGGCCGCACCATCAACTGGGGCCTGCGTGCCGCGGGCTTCGGCCAGGAGCTCTACCTGCCGTGGCCGGGCGGCTCATTGCCGAGCCATGGCAGTGCCGCGCCGCGCACCCTGCTCGATACGCAGATCCGGCAGGTGGCACTCGATGCGGGGGCAACTCCTGTCGAGGGGCACCGCGCGATCGACGTCACCGTCGAAGGCGGTCACGTGCGCTCGGTGATCTTCAAGGTCAGCGATGGCAGCACGCATGAGATTCGATGCCGCCGCCTGATCGTCGCCGACGGTGCGAAGAGCCAGCTCGGACGCAAGCTCGGGCGCGAATGGCATCGCGGCACCGCCTACGGCGTCGCCGCGCGCGGCTACATCACCTCCGAGCGCAGTGATGATCCCTGGATCTCCTCGCATCTCGAACTGCGCGGAACGAAGAACGAGATCCTCTCGGGCTACGGCTGGATCTTCCCGCTGGGCGATGGCAGCGTGAATATTGGCGTGGGCACTCTCGCGACCGACAAGCGACCGGCCGACATCAATCTCCGCCAGCTCATCGCGCACTACACCGATCAGCAGCGTGCCACCTGGAAGCTCTCGGGCGAGATCCGTGACCCGTGGTCGGCACTGCTGCCGATGGGCGGCGCAGTGAGCGGTGTCGCGGGAGCCAACTGGGTTCTGGTCGGCGATGCCGCGGGCTGCGTCAATCCGCTCAACGGCGAGGGCATCGACTACGGCCTCGAGACCGGGCACCTCGCGGCTCAGCTCTTCGCCGACACGATCCCGAATGCGCGCATGGACTACACCATGCAGTGGGCACCGATACTTCGTGCGCGCTACGGCACGGCCTTCTCGATCGCGCGACGTCTCGCAGGCTTCCTCACCGTGCCCAAGCTGCTGCCGACCCTGGGCCCGGTCGGAATGCGCTCGCGCGGCCTGATGACCGTCGCCCTGCGCGTCATGGGAAATCTCGTGACCGAGGAGGACACCGACATCACGGCACGACTGTGGCGTGCGGCCGGCAAGGCGAGCATCAAGTTCGACGATCGCCCGCCCTTCAGCTAGACGGCGAAGTGCTCCACATGCGGAGCGCCATCGAAGAACGGGCCGATGATCGCTCGCCATTCGGTGAATCGATCAGACTCGCGGAATCCCACGGTGTGATGCTCGAGGGTCTCCCACGCGACGCTGAACATGTAGACGTTCGGACGCTCGATGCCCCAGCCATGGAAGGTGAAGCCGAGGTAGCCGTCGGACTTCGAAAGCAGGCTTTCGACAGCGGCAGCGATCGTTGTCTCGAACTCGGCCTGGCGGCCGTCGAGCACGGGAATGAAGCCGACTTCGAGAATCATGTTTACAGCGACCAATCTTCAGTGAGCACGGATTCCTGGACAGACATGCGCAGTGGCTCCATGCGCAAGATCGCGGGCGGCCCTTCGAGCAGGGGCGGCATGTCGTTCATCATCTTCGCGAAACCCTCGGTCGACCGATGCGCGAGAGCCGCATTGTCATCGAGGAACGTCTCGTAGAGCCACACGTTGTTCTCGTCGTCGGGATCGAGATGCACCATGAACATCTCGGTGCCTGGCTCATCGCCGAGCGAGTCGGCATAGGTGTTGAGCACCTCGAGTAATGCCGGACGCATTCCGGCCGAGCAGGTCAGGCGGATGAGCGCGGATTTCCGGCCGGCGATGAAGAGCTGGCGTGGCTCGCCGTTCTCGCTCGACGAGCTCTCACCGGCAGTAGTCATGTGACTAGGCGACGTTCTCGAGGTACCACGCGTAGGTGGAGGTGAGGCCGTCGCGCAGCGAGATCTGCGGCTTCCATCCGAGGGCGTTGATGCGCGAGGTGTCGAGCAGCTTGCGCGGCATGCCATCGGGCTTCGATGAATCCCATTCGATCGTGCCGGTGAAGCCGACGACATCGGCCACGGTCTCGGCGAGTTCCTTGATCGGGAGATCCTCGCCGCAGCCGACGTTGATGGTCTGCTCGGAGTCGTAGTTCGACAGCAGCATCAGGCAGGCGTTGGCGAGATCGTCGACGTGCAGGAACTCGCGGCGCGGCGCGCCGGTGCCCCAGACGGTGACGCTCGATGCGCCGGAAACCTTGGCCTCGTGGAAGCGGCGAATGAAGGCCGGCAGCACATGCGAGGACTGCAGGTCGAAGTTGTCGCGCGGGCCGTAGAGATTCGTGGGCATGGCCGAGATCCAGTGACGCCCGTATTCCGTGCGATGCGCCTCGATGTAGTAGATGCCGCTGATCTTCGCCATGGCGTAGGCCTGATTGGTGGGCTCGAGCGGGCCGGTCATCAGCGAGGACTCGCGAATGGGCTGAGTGGCATGGCGCGGGTAGATGCAGGACGAGCCGAGGAAGAGCAGGCGATCGACATCGATCGAGTGTGCGGCGTCCATGACATTGGTCTGGATCAGCGCGTTGTCGCGCAGGAACTCGACGGGGAACGTGGAGTTCGCCATGATGCCGCCGACCTTGGCCGCCGCGTCGATGATGATGTCGGGCTTCGCCTCGGTGATCGCATCGAAGGTGGCCTGGCGATCGCGGAGATCGAGCTCCTTCGACGACCAGCCGATGATCTCGCCTGCGCCGGCCGCCTCGAGGGCGCGGACGATGGCGGAGCCGACGAGACCGTTGTGACCGGCGACATAGACCTTGGTATCGCCCCAGGCGACC
>JBEGLG010000066.1:0-3590 GCA_041183645.1 Actinomycetota bacterium
GTCCTGGGCGCAGTGGATGAATTCAGGCTTAGGTGGCGCCGTGTGCATTCGCGTCCTGCACTTCAACACTCAGGCACAGCGGTGGACAGTCGCCGGGTAATCACGGCCCCACGGTTCCCCACGCGGTTTCTCGACTGGCCCTGCCTCGCTTGAGGACCTGCCACGACTCAGCGTCGGCTCGAGCGCGAGATCCTCGAAGGCGCCGCCGGGCATGGGGACAGGGTAACCGCAGCTGCATGCCTAGGTGGTGGCTGTGCTTACTTCATTGCTGCACGCGAGACGTGAGTGACCTGCATACCCCCGCATGGGATGATCGGAGCCTCATGGCCAAGGCATCCGCGCAGCCCGCTCGCATCACGATCGCGATCGGCAACGAGCCGCTCTTCATCGAGCGCACGGTGCGTGCTGTCTCGAAGGCGGCGACCAAGGATGACCCCCAGGCCCAGCGTTTCGATATCGCCGCCGGCGATGCCAATGGCGGGCTCGCCATTCGCGAGGCCTGTGCGCCCACGCTGTTCGGCGATACCTCGGTTGTCATCGTCGCGGGGATTGACTCCTGCAGCGATGAGGTCGATGCGGCACTGCGCGAGGTCGTGACCGATTTCCCCGATCACGTGTGGCTGATCGCCACCCACCCCGGCGGAGTCAAGGGCAAGAACCTGCTCGATGCCCTGAAGAAGGCCGGTGCCGAGCAGGTCGACTGCGTCGCGCCGAAGAAGGGCAAGGACACCCTCGAGTTCCTCTCCCGCGAGTTCGCCGCTCACCGGCGCACGATCACTCGCGATGGAATGGACGCCCTATACGAGGCACTGGGCAATGACATCCGCATGCTGTCGGCCGCCGCGTCCCAGCTCTCGAGTGATGTCGTGAATGAGCCGATCACTCGTGACGATGTCGCGGCCTACTTCGAGGGCGTGGCGGAGGTCAGCGGTTTCGCTATCGCCGACGCGGTGTGGGATCGCCGCTCGGTCGACGCCCTGCGCATGCTGCGCCAGGCCATGCTCAACTCCGATTCCGTCGCTGTTCCCACGGTCTCCGCGATGGCGATGGGCCTGCGCCAGGTCGTGCGAGTAGCAGGCATGCCGCCCGGTGCCTCGGAGTTCGATATTGCCAAGGAGGCCGGCGTTCCTCCGTGGAAGGTCAAGACCCTGCGCCGTCAGTGGGCCGGCTGGAGCGGCGATCAGCGCCGACTCGCCGCGGCTGCTGTCGCCCTCGCCGATGCCGACGGTGCGGCGAAGGGCGGCATCGCGCAGGGAAGCAGTCTTGATCCCGAGCAGAAGCTGCTGGAGCTCGAGCGACTCGTGATGCTGACCTCGGCGCGCAAGTCGCAGTAGTGCCCTGACAATGCGAAAGGCCCCTCCGAAGAGGGGCCTTTCGATTAAGTGCTTAGAGAGCTGCGGCCTGCTTCGAGATCGAAGACTTGCGGTTCGCTGCCTGGTTGGCGTGGATGACGCCCTTGCTCACGGCCTTGTCGAGTGCCTTGTTGGCATCGGCGGCGAGTGCCTTGGCATCGCTGCTGCCGGCTGCGGCTGCCTCGTGGAACTTGCGCACGGCGGTCTTGAGCGAGCTCTTGACCGACTTATTACGAAGGCGCGCCTTCTCGTTGGTGAGAATGCGCTTCTTCTGCGACTTGATGTTTGCCACGGAGCAACCTTTGTGTCTTTGGGCTCGGGTGAGCCCAGGGTGGGAACTACCAGGTGTTACGGCCTCCTAGATTAGCCGTAGGCTGGCCCCAGACCCAAATTGGCCCCCCAAGCCCCCTCGGGGGCCCCTGTCGTGAGGACATCCGTGCCCGTCCAGCAGCCTGGTGCCACCGATCCCTCGGTGATCCGGAATTTCTGCATCATCGCCCATATCGACCACGGAAAGTCCACCCTGGCCGACCGGATGCTGCAGGAGACAGGCGTGGTCGACCCCCGCCAGATGCGGGCCCAGTACCTCGACCGGATGGATATCGAGCGCGAGCGCGGCATCACCATCAAGAGCCAGGCCGTGCGCCTGCCCTTCGTGGCCAATGACGGCGTCGAGTACGTCCTGAACATGATCGATACCCCCGGCCACGTCGACTTCACCTACGAGGTCTCCCGCTCCCTGGCCGCCTGCGAGGGCGCGATCCTGCTGGTCGACGCTGCCCAGGGCATCGAGGCCCAGACCCTGGCGAACCTGTACTTGGCCCTCGAGAACGACCTCATGATCGTGCCGGTGCTCAACAAGATCGATCTGCCCGCCGCGCAGCCCGAGAAGTACGCCGCTGAGCTCGCGCGCATCATCGGCTGCGATCCCTCCGATGTTCTGCTCACCTCCGCGAAGACCGGGCTGGGCGTAAAGGAAGTCCTGCAGCGCGTCGTCGAGACCGTGCCTGCTCCGATCGGCAATGCCGATGCCCCCGCGCGCGCGATGATCTTCGACTCGGTCTACGACACCTATCGCGGTGTCGTCACCTATGTGCGCGTGGTCGACGGCCGTATCGGCACGCGCGAGAAGGTCGAGATGATGTCGACCGGCGCCATTCACGAGCTTCTCGAGGTCGGCATCATCAGTCCTGAGCCGATCGTGTGCAAGGGCCTCGGTGTTGGCGAGGTCGGCTACCTGATCACCGGCGTGAAGGATGTCCGCCAGTCACGCGTGGGCGACACCATCACCTCGGCGCAGAAGGGTGCCACCGAGTCACTCGGCGGCTATCGCGACCCGAAGCCGATGGTCTACTCGGGCCTGTACCCGATCGACGGCTCCGATTACCCCGAGCTGCGGGATGCCCTCGACAAGCTCAAGCTGAACGACGCGGCACTGGTCTACGAGCCCGAGACCTCTCTCGCCCTCGGCTTCGGCTTCCGCTGCGGCTTCCTCGGTCTGCTCCACATGGAGATCGTGCGCGAGCGTCTCGAGCGCGAGGCCAATCTCGATCTCATCTCGACAGCGCCGAACGTCATCTACCGCCTGATCGACGAGGCGGGCAACGAGATGATCGTGACCAACCCGAGCGAGTTCCCGAATCAGAAGATCGCTCACATCTTCGAGCCGGTCGTCAAGGCCACGATCATCCTGCCGACCGAGTTCGTCGGCACGGTCATGGAACTTTGCCAGCAGCGCCGCGGCACCATGCTCGGCATGGACTACCTCTCCGAGGATCGCGTCGAGCTGCGCTACACCGTGCCCATGGCCGAGATCGTCTTCGACTTCTTCGATCAGCTGAAGTCCAAGACCCGCGGCTACGCCTCGCTCGACTACGAGCTGACCGGCGAGGAGGAGTCCGATCTCGTGAAGGTCGACATTCTGCTGCACGGCGATGCGGTCGATGCCTTCAGCGCGATCGTGCATCGTGACAAGGCGATGGCCTACGGCACGATGATGACCGCCAAGCTCAAGGAACTCATTCCCCGGCAGCAGTTCGAGGTGCCGATCCAGGCAGCCATCGGCTCGCGTGTCATCACTCGCGAGACCATTCGCGCTATCCGCAAGGACGTTCTCGCCAAGTGCTACGGCGGCGATATCAGCCGTAAGCGCAAGCTGCTCGAGAAGCAGAAGGAAGGCAAGAAGCGCATGAAGATGGTCGGTCGCGTCGAGGTGCCGCAGGAGGCCTTCATTGCCGC
>JBEGLG010000067.1:0-8375 GCA_041183645.1 Actinomycetota bacterium
GGCGTATCAGTCGGCACGACGAAGCCGCGGATGCCGTCATCAGTCTGCGCCCACACGACCGCGACGTCGGCAACATTGCCGTTCGTGATCCACATCTTCGATCCGTTGAGGATCCAGTCACTGCCATCGCGCTTGGCGTGGGTGATCATGCCCGACGGATTGGACCCGAAGTCGGGCTCTGTCAGGCCGAAGCAGCCGATCGCCTCGCCTGCGGCCATGCGCGGGAGCCACTCCTGCTTCTGCTCCTCGGAGCCCCAGGCATAGATCGCGTACATCGCGAGGGATCCCTGGACACTCACGAGGGAGCGGATGCCGGAGTCGCCGGCCTCGAGCTCGAGGCAGGCCAGGCCATAGGCCACGGCCGAGGTTCCGGCGCAGCCGTAGCCCTCCAGGTGCATGCCCATGACTCCCAGGTCACCGAGTTCCTTGGCCAGTTCGCGTGCCGGGATCTCCCCCGTCTCGAACCAGTCGGCAATCTCCGGCTTGATGCGATCGTCGACATACGAGCGCACGACATCGCGCATCATCCGCTCCTCCTCCGAGAGAAGGTGGTCGATGGCAAAGAGGCCGAAGGGCGACTGCTGGGCGATGGCCATGGGAACTCCTGGAGGTGGGGTGCACTTAGCGTAGCAGGATTGGATCCAATTTTGACTCTTGGGGGATCTGGGCACGAAGGGTCTCGAGGGAATGGGCCCGATGGGACTCCTGGGCGGCTACGGCGGCCTCGCCATCCCTGGCTTCCAGGGCTGCCAGGAGCTCACGGTGCTCCCCCTCGATTCGAGCGCGATTCGATTCGCTTCGAAAGTAGATCGCTCGGTAGACATCGGTCGCATCCCACAGCTGCTGAAGCACCCGAACCAGGCGTGGCATGCCGGACCGCTCGAACATGGCGAAGTGAAAGGCCCGATTGGCACGGGTCAGCGAGACAAGATCGGCCTTGCCCGATGAGCGCTCGACCTCTGCGAGGAGCCGACGCACCTCGACGAGATCCGCATCGGTCACGTGCGGGACCCACGCGCGAAGTGCCTCTGCCTCCAGGAGTGAGCGCAGCCGATATACCTCGGCGAGATCATCGACGCTGAGCTCCATCACGAAATACCCTCGATGCGGGTGATAGGTGACCAGGCCCTCCCCTTCGAGGATCTTGAGCGCCTCGCGCAGCGGAACCCGACTCACCCCGTAGCGCTGCGCGAGTGCCTCCTGGACAACCTGACTCCCGGGAGCCAGGTGTCCGAGCACGATGTCACTGCGCAGTTCCTGAAGCACGAGTTCCTGCGCGGTGGGCGACTTCGTCTTCACGATGATCTGCTCAGCAGGCGAAGAACTGCCTCGCGATCCTGGCCAACCGCAGGCGGCGGCATGTCATAGCGGATCGGCGTGACGCTGAGCAGTGCCGGATTCGATACCTGAGCGCTGCCACCCACCTCATGCGTGGGATCGAGCCCGAGTGATTCGGCGAGCGCGAAGGCTTGCTCGACGTCGTTGATCGGGCCGCAGGGAACTCCCACGCCCGCGAGCAGGGCCTGCCAGTCATCGGCGCCCTTCGCTGCGAGCGAGGCCGAGAGCTGCCTGCCGAGCTCTGACCGATTCTCGACACGGCTCGTATTGGTGGAGAAACGCGGATCGATAGCGAGTTCGGGGATCCCCAGGACTTCGACGAGTCGAGTGAACTGACTGTCGTTTCCCACGGCGATCACCATGGGTCGATCGGCGGTCGGATAGACCTCGTATGGCGAGATCGACGGGTGCGCATTGCCCATGAAGGCCGGGATGACTCCCGCCCCTGCATACGCCGAGGTCTGGTTCACCATGCTGGAGAGCAGCGCACCGAGCAGCGAGACCTCGATGAGCTGACCCTCGCCGGTGCGGTCGCGATGATGGAGTGCGGCGAGGACGGCCACGCCGAGATGGAGACCGGTGAGGACATCGACCACGGCAACGCCGGCCTTCGTCGGCTCCTCAGTTCCGGTGATGCTCATGAGCCCGCCCATGGCCTGGACCAGGAGGTCGTAGCCGGGCATCTCCTTGCCTGCAGTAGTGCCGAAGCCACTGATGGAGCCATAGATGACTGACGGGTTCTCGGCACGGACGGACGCGTAGTCGAGGCCGAAGCTCGCCAGACCGCCCGGCTTGAAATTCTCGATCATGATGTCGCAGGTACCTGCGAGGGCTCGGGCGATTTCCGCGTCGTCAGGGCGGGAGATATCGAGATCGATGGAGAGCTTGTTGCGATTCACGCCCTCGAAGTAGGTGCTCTGCCCTGATGCGGCGAACGGTGGCCCCCAGGCCCGGGTGTCGTCTCCGCTCCCCGGTCGTTCGACCTTGATGACGCTCGCGCCGAGGTCGGCCAGCAGCATCGTGGCGTAGGGGCCTGCCAGCACGCGGGAGAAATCCGCCACCACGAGTCCGGCCAGGGCACCTGTCATGGGAAGATTGTATCCAATCGTGGTGCTCTTTGGGGCGTAGCCGGACAGTCACCCTCGGTCCCGCCCGAAGGCACGGAGCTAATCGCGCCCGGCGATGCGCGCCGCGAGCAGCGCTGCGCGTGAGGTCTTCTGCGTGCCGCGACGCCTCTCGGAGCGATCGGCCGACCTGAACATCGTGTACAGCCCGTGGACCCCCAGCCAGCGCAAGGGCTCCGGTTCCCACTTGCGCACATGCCGATTCACCCAGGGCAGGGCGGTCTCCGGGAACTCCTCCGACGAGCCGTTCTGCGCCAGGATGAGCCCGCGCAGTGTGCGGGCGCTGAGATTCGAGGTTGCAACCCCCATCCCTACGTATCCCCCGGCCCATCCGATTCCGGTCACCGGATCGAGTCCTACGGTCGCGCACCAGTCGCGCGGAACACCCAGCACGCCACACCACGCATGATCGACACGCGTACCCGCCAGACCGGGAAACATCCGCACGAGAATCTCCTCGAGCATCTCGATGGTGCGTTCCTGGGTGCGCCCATTGGTGTCGGTCGCCGAGCCGAATCGATACGGCAGGCCGCGCCCGCCGATCGCGATCCGGCCCTCGCGGGTGCGCTGCGCATACATGTACCCGTGCGCGGCATCGCCCAGAGTCTCGTAGCCATTCCAGCCGATCTGCGCCCACTGCTCCTCCGAGAGCGGTTCGGTGGCGATCATCGCGCTGTTCATCGGAAGCCACTCCCGGCGGTATCCCTTGATACCTGCCGTGAAGCCCTCCGTGGCCCTGATGATGTATTCGGCGGTCACGACGCCGTGATCAGTTGCCACGCGGTGCGGAGTGATGTCAGTAACCGTGGTGCCTTCGCAGATGCGCACGCCGAGACTCTCGACCACGCGAGCAAGGCCCTGGACAAGCTTGGCCGGCTGAATCCTGGCCGCGTGAGGCGTGAACGACGAGCAGCGCACATCGGCGATATTGATCCTGGCACGGGTCTCGTCTTCGTCGAGAAAGAGGAGGTCCGGTGCGACAACCCCCCAGTGCGCCTCGTGCTCGACATGCTCGCGCACCCGCACGGCCTGCGAGGCAGTAGTCGCCACGTGAAGTGAACCGCCCTTGATGATGTCGGCGTCAATTCCCTCCTGACGGCACACGTCGATGACCTCATCCACGGTCGCCCACATTGCGCTCTGGAGATCGATGACCGACTGCCAACCGCTGCGATCGGCATAGTGCTCGCGTGACCAGCCCATCTCCCCGCTGAGCCAGCCGCCATTGCGGCCAGAGGCGCCGAAGCCGGCGAACTCCTTCTCGAGAATGACGATGCGAAGCGTGGGGTCTGACTTCTTGAGGTAATAAGCCGACCAGAGCCCGGTATAGCCCGCGCCGACGATCGCGATATCGCATTGGAGGTCACCCTGGAGGGGCGGGCGACATGGGGGGATTCCGCCCAGATCTCCGTACCAGAAGGAGACCTCGCCATTAACCCCTGCGGTCACGAGAGTCCTCCGGTCGGTCACGCGCGTACGGAAATGCTAGTCAGATCCTTGTGATCTGGCTCGTCACTCCGCGGATTGCGCCGATGCGTTGCGGGACTTGATCGTGTTGGTCGCGACCGTGCTGATGATGCGCACGAGGCCGGCGATAAAGGCGATGTCGATGCCCATCTGCACCATGGCGGTTGCTCGCGCAGTCGTGGTGACCGGAGTGATGTCGCCGAATCCCACGGTCGCGAGAATCGTGAGAGCGAAGTAGTAGGCGTTGAAGTGGTCGAGCTGCTCACTGAATGCCGCGGCATCGGTGGTCGACTCCATGACATAGATGGCCGCGAATACCGCGAGGAACATCGTCGCGATCAGGATGAGCGCCTCGACCGCTGCGAGTTGAGGGAACTTCGACCTCTTGATCTTCTTCAGCTGCCTGCGGAAGTACCAGACATAGATGACAGCGCACAGCACGATCACGATGATCGGCCCGAGGAGGTTCACTCCGGGGGTCTCGGGCACGAACGACAGTGCGACCCAGATGACGACGAAACCGAGGATGATTCGGCATATCGATGCGCCGATGAGCTGGTAATGCTCACTGCGCGATAGATCGGCAAGTTTGGGAACGGCGGTCTCGTCGGCCATGTGGTCAGTCTGGCAGAGAATCAGACTGGTGCAGCGGCAAGCTGCCCGCAGGCGCCGTCAATGTCGCGTCCGCGAGTGTCGCGAACGGTGACCGCGATGCCTCGGTCGCGCAGGGTGCGCACGAACGCCTGCTCGTCCTCGCGGCGGGAGGCCGTCCATTTGGATCCCGGGGTGGGATTCAGCGGAATCAGGTTCACGTGCACGAGTTGGCCGCGGAGCAGGTCGGCCAGCAGCTCTGCGCGCCACACCTGGTCATTGATGTCCTTGATGAGGGCGTACTCGATGCTGATGCGGCGGCCGGTAACGGCGGCGTACTCCCACGCCGCATCGAGAACCTCGGCTACCTTCCAGCGCGTATTCACGGGCACCAGGGTGTCGCGAAGCTTGTCGTCGGGGGTGTGGAGTGACACCGCGAGTGTCACCGGCAACTTCTCCTGGGCGAGCTGGCGAATCTGCGGGACCAGTCCCACTGTCGAGACAGTGATGCCGCGCACGCTCATGCCCAGACCGTCGGGCGGCTCATTGACGAGTCGGCGAATGGCGCGCACGACCGCGTTGTAGTTGGCGAGGGGCTCCCCCATGCCCATGAACACGACATTGGAGACGCGCCCGACCCCGCCTTGAACCTCGCCCCGCGCCAGCGCCCTGGCTCCGGCGATCACCTGCTCGACGATCTCTCCCGTGGAGAGATTGCGGGTCAGGCCGGCCTGACCGGTGGCGCAGAAGGGGCAGTTCATCCCGCATCCGGCCTGCGAGGAGATGCACATCGTTGCCCGGTCGGGATACCGCATCAGCACTGTCTCGACCAGTGCACCGTCGTGCAGCCGGAACAAGGTCTTGACCGTCGTGCCGTGATCGCAATCGATGGCCCGCACGCGGTCGAGCAGGGTCGGCAGGAGATGAGTGCCGATGAGTTCCTTGGCCGAAGCCGGGATATCGCTCCACTGCGCCGGATCATCACTGAGCCGGGCCAGCCAGTGATTCGAGACCTGGTCGGCTCGGAAGGCCGGCAGGCCGATCTCGACCATCGCCGCTCGACGCTGCTCGCGATCGAGATCCATCAGGTGACGCGGTGGCTTTCCTCGACGAGGCGCCTCGAATACCAGATCGACCATGACTAGATGCCACTGCCGAGGAAGAGGGTGAAGAGTGCCCACGAGGTGAAGGCATTCGGGATGAGCGAGTCGAGTCGATCCATCATGCCGCCGTGACCGGGCAGGAAATGTCCCATGTCCTTGACACCGAGATCCCTCTTGATCGCACTCTCGGCGAAATCTCCGCCAGTAGCGGTCACGGTCATGACGAGCCCGACGATGACACCCTGCCACCACGGAGCGTCGAGAAGCCACATGAAGGACAGCGCACCGACCAGCGCCTGGAAGATCAGCGAGCCGGCGAAGCCCTCCCATGACTTCTTCGGACTGATGTGCGCGGCAATCGGGTGCTTGCCGAAGAGCACGCCCGCGGCGTAACCGCCGATGTCGTTGGAGATCGTGAGCAGGATGAAGACAACCACCCTCTGGGCACCGTTATCGGCCGCGAGGGTGAGCATGAGGAACCCGGCCATGAACGGCAGGTACGACACCACGAAGGCGCTGGCAGTCACATCGCGCACGTAGTGATCGGTTCCGCGCCGGATACGCCAGATGAGGATCACGATGATGGTGGCACCCAGCGCCACGAGCTGAGCAGTGGTACCCCACACGTAGGCAATCGCCGGCATCACTGCCGTGGCGACGTAGAGCGGCGTACGCGCGATTCGAATATCGCGATGAGCGAAGGCGTTGACGAACTCGTGCACTGCGATCAGCAGGGCGATAGTGACGACACCGCAGAACAGCCACTTCACGGTGAACAGGCTGACCAGCACCACCGCGCCGAGGATTACACCCGAGGCGATAGCAGCAGGCAGGTTGCGTCCGGCGCGTGAGGTCTTCTCACCCGCCGTGCCACCCGCCTCGGACATTCCTAGACCTCGAGCAGTTCTGCTTCTTTGTGCTTCAGGATCTCGTCGATGTGCTCGACATGCTTGTGCGTGAGCTCATCGAGACTCTTCTCGCCACGACGCACGTCATCCTCGCCCGCCTCGCCGTCCTTCTGGAGCTTGTCGAGCTGATCCTTGGCATGACGACGAATGTTGCGGATCGAGATCCGGGAGTCCTCGGCCTTGGTCTTCGCGAGCTTCACATACTCCTTGCGGCGTTCCTCGGTGAGCTGCGGGAGGGAGACCCGGATGATCGCGCCGTCGGAGGTGGGGTTCACGCCGAGATCGCTGTCGCGCAGCGCCTTCTCGATCGCGTTGAACGCACTCTTGTCGAAGGGGCTGATCGTCAGCATGCGGGGCTCGGGCGCCGAGATGGTGGCCATCTGATTCAACGGATTGAGGGTGTCGTAGAACTCGACGAAGATCTTGTTGAACATCGCCGGGTTTGCGCGACCGGTGCGAATCGTGGCGAAATCATCGCGCGCGACACCGATCGCCTTGTCCATCTTCTCCTCGGCGTCCAGCAGGATCATGTCGATCTCTTCGCTCATCAGATTTCCTCTCCGGTCTTACTTGTCTGTCGACACGAGTGTGCCAATGGTCTCGCCGCGCACCGCGCGCGCGATATTGCCCTCGACCAGAAGGTTGAAGACCACGATGGGCAGCTTGTTGTCCTGGCACAGGCTGATGGCGGTCGCGTCGGCCACCTTGAGACCGCGCGCGAGAACCTCGGCATGACTCAGGTGATCGAAGCGCTGCGCTTGGGGGTTCGTGCGGGGGTCATCGTCATAGACGCCATCGACACCCTTGGCCATCAGCACGACCTCTGCTCCAACCTCGAGCGCACGCTGCGCGGCAGTGGTGTCGGTCGAGAAGTACGGCTGCCCCAGGCCGGCACCGAAGATAACGACTCGGCCCTTCTCGAGATGCCGGATGGCGCGGCGGGGCACATAAGGCTCGGCCACCTGGCCCATGGTGATGGCGGTCTGTACTCGAGTCTCGACGCCGGCCTTCTCGCAGAAATCCTGAAGAGCCAGGCAGTTGATGACCGTGCCGAGCATGCCCATGTAGTCGGCACGCGCTCGGTCGATACCGCGCTCGGCGAGCTGGGCGCCGCGGAAGTAGTTGCCGCCGCCGATCACGACGGCCACCTCGGTGCCGCCGCGCACGACATCGGCGATCTGGGAGGCGATGGATCCGACGAAGTCAGGGTCGATGCCCAGACCCTCGCCGCCGGCGAAGGCCTCGCCGGAGAGCTTGAGGAGAACTCGGCTCCAGCCGCCCTCGGGCGCGCTGGGCCAGGTCTCGATGGTGCCGTCCAGGGACGGCTGAACGGCGCCGGAGGAGCTCTGTGGTGACATTGAAATTCCCTCCTGCGCCGTTCAGTCGACCTTAAGCCTGGCCTGCCTCGAAACGGGCGAAGCCCGTGACAGTCGTGTTCGCGTCGGCAAGAACCTGAGCGACCGACTTCTTGTTGTCGACCACGCTCGGCTGCTCCAGCAGGACCGTGTCCTTGAAGTAGCTATTCACGCGGCCTTCGACGATCTTCGGAAGGGCAGCCTCGGGCTTGCCCTCCTCCTTGGCGGTTGCCTCGGCGATACGACGCTCGTTCTCGACAGTCTCTGCGGGAACCTGATCGCGAGTGACGAACTGCGGACGCATGGCGGCAATCTGCATGGCGATGCCGCGGGCTGCCTCCTCGTCGCCGGTGTACTCGACGATCACGCCGACCTGCGGGGGCAGATCGGAGGAGCGGCGGTGCAGGTAGAGCGTGGTCGGAGCAGCGAAGGTCGCGACCCGGCCGAGCTCGAGCTTCTCGCCGATGACGCCGGCGAGCTCGGCGATTG
>JBEGLG010000068.1:0-7105 GCA_041183645.1 Actinomycetota bacterium
TCATGAGAACGAGCACGCCAACCGCGATTGCGCCCCAACGGCGCCTGCGCTCGGAGGCATTCGACGGCCCGAGGATCGAGCCGCAGGTCATGGCCAGTGCCATCACGACGAAGGGCACGTAAACCACGGTGTAGAAGGTGAAGATCGTGCGGTTCAGATAGAGCATCCACGGCAGCCACCCGGCAGCGATGCCGACCAGCACGGCTCCCGCGCGCCAGTCGCGGCGAGCAGTCCAGCGCCAGATCTGATGGATGATCGCGCCGATGGCCGCCCACCAGATGATCGGGTTACCGAGGGCGAGCACCTCCGCCGCGCAATTGTTCGTCGGGCAGCCCTGTGATCCGTCCTTGATCGAATTCCAGTAGAACGAGGTGGGGCGAGACTGGAAGGGCCACGACAGCGGATTGCTCGCGTAAGAGTGAGGCGAGGTCAGGTGAACATGGAAGTTCCATGCCTCGGCGTGGTAGTGCCAGAGGGATCTCAGCACTGCAGGAATGATCGACGGATCCTGGGTCGCCGCCCAGTTGCGGTCGTATCCGCCGTCGGTGAGCAGCCAGCCCGTCCAGCTCAGGAAGTAGACCACCACCGCAATGGCGACCATGACGACGGCTGTGAGCGGTGTCTCGCGGAGGAAGGTCGCTCGCCACGGCTGCTGCACTCCGATCGCGCGACGCGTCGAGATATCCCAGACGAGGGTCATGATGATGAAGAAGACGATGAACCAGATGCCTGACCACTTGACTGCGCAGGCGAGGCCGAGAGCCACGGCGGCGGCCCAGCGGAAGGGCCGATAGCCGAAGCGCGGGCCGTACTTGGTCGTGGCAGCCTCGATGCCGTTCTGCTCCACGAACTCGGCCATCTTCGCGCGCGTGCGATCACGGTCGATGAGCAGCAGGCCGAAGGCGACGAGCACCCAGAAGCCCAGCACCATGTCGAGCAGGCCGGTGCGACTCATCACGAGGTGAATGCCGTCGAGAGCGAGGAAGAGGCCGGCAAGAGTGCCGATGAGATCCGATCGTGTCAGTCGACGCGTGATTCGCGCGGTGATGACGATCGCGAGGATGCCCAGCACGCAGACGGCGATGCGCCAGCCGAAGGGCGTGCCGCCGAAGAGGTACTCGCCTGCGGCGATGGTCCACTTGCCAAGAGGCGGGTGCACCACGAATGCGGGGTCGGTCTTGAAGATGTCGAGCACGTGCCAGTTGCCATCGCTGGCGAGCAACTTCTCGTTCGCGCCATCGACCATCGCGCGCTCGTACCCGAAGCGCAGCATCGAGAGCGCGTCCTTGGGGTAGTAGGTCTCGTCGAAGGCAATGGCATGAGGGGTGCCGAGATTCCACAGCCGCAGGATTCCGCCGATGAAGGCGACGACCAGGGGACCAATCCAGCCGCGAATGCCGTGCGAGGGCATCGGGGGCACGAGCCTGCGAGTCAACGAGGCCACATCGCGCGTGTCGGTCACACGCCCATCGTAGGCGGGGCGTGGCCCGGCCGAACTGACAGAATGCGCGAGTGACCGTTCCGGGGAAAGTCGTGCTCGCGGCAACGCCCCTGGGCAATATCGGCGATGCCCCGCCACGCCTGATCGAGCTGCTCGCCGCCGCCGATGTCATTGCGGCCGAGGACACCCGCCGTCTTCATCGGCTCATGAGCGATCTCGGCGTGACACCCACCGGTCGCATCGTCTCGTACTTCGAGGGCAATGAGATCGCGCGCACCGACTCGCTTGTTCAGGCAGCACTCGAGGGATCGGTCATCGCCGTGGTCACCGACGCCGGCATGCCGTCGGTCAGTGATCCCGGATATCGACTCGTGGCCGATGCGGTGGCTGCAGGCATCGACGTGACGATCGTCCCCGGCCCGTCAGCCGTCCTCGCGGCGCTGGCCGTGTCAGGCCTGCCCGTCGATCGCTTCTGCTTCGAGGGCTTCCTCCCGCGCAAGGGCGGTGAGCGCGGTACTCGGCTCGCGCAGCTCGCCAGTGAGCCGCGCACGATGGTCTTCTTCGAGGCTCCGCATCGCATCGAGGCAACACTGCGCGCGATGGCCGAGAGCTTCGGCCCGAACCGTGCAGCTGCGGTCTGCCGCGAGCTGACCAAGACCTATGAAGAGGTGAAGCGCGGTGGGCTCGCCGATCTCGCTGACTGGGCAGCCGAGGGCGTGCGGGGTGAGATCACCGTGGTCGTCAGTGGGGCAAGCGAGTCCGAGCAGCGCGAGGCCTCCGGATTGGTGACCGCCGACGACTGGGTGGCCGCCGTCGCAGCCCGTGAGGGCGAGGGACAAGACCGCAAGGCCGCCATCGGGGCAGTGGCGAAGGAGGCCGGGGTGCCTCGTCGTGAGGTGTACGCCGCAGTCGTCGCGGCAAAGGGCTCTGCCCCCGCGCCGTGAGTTCTCGTGGCAAGGGGCAATCGCCCCGCGCCATAAGATCGGGGCATGTCATCGTCCGAGAAGGCGTTCTACCTGACCACGCCTATCTATTACGTCAACGATGCCCCTCATATCGGGCATGCGTACACGACCACCGCGGGCGATGTGCTCACCCGCTGGCACCGCCAGCGCGGCGAGGAGGTCTGGTTCCTCACCGGTGTCGATGAGCACGGCACCAAGGTCGAGCGAGCCGCCGAGGCCGGCGGGGTCACCCCGCAGCAGTGGGTCGACCGTTTGGTCAGCACTGATTGGCTTCCGGTTCTCGAGACTGTCGATGCCGCCAACGATGACTTCATCCGCACGACTTCCTCGCGTCACATCGAGGGCGTGCAGCGCTTCTGGGAGGTGCTGCGCGAGAACGGCTATGTCTTCGCTGCCCCGTATGAAGGCCCGTACTGCGTCGGCTGCGAGGAGTTCAAGCTTCCCGGTGACCTCGTCGACGGCGAAGGCGAGTTCGACGGCCAGAAGCTCTGCCCCGTGCATGGCCGCCCGGTCGAGCAGCTCAAGGAAGACAACTGGTTCTTCCAGCTCTCGGCCTTCCAGCAGCGCCTCATCGATCACTACGAGGCGAATCCCGATGCCATCCAGCCGCAGAGTGCCTACAACGAGGTGATGAGCTTCCTGCGCCAGGGTCTTGTCGACATCTCAATGTCGCGCTCGAGCGTGGGCTGGGGCATCCCCCTGCCGTGGGACGAGAAGCAGGTTGTCTACGTCTGGTTCGACGCCCTGCTCAACTACGCGACCGCTGTCGGTTTCGGCGCAGCGCCCGATACCGCAGAAGGCCAGCTCTTCGCGCGCACCTGGCCGGCCGATGTTCACCTGGTGGGCAAGGACATCCTTCGCTTCCATGCCGTCTACTGGCCGGCGATGCTGATGGCCGCGAACCTGCCGCTGCCGAAGAAGGTCTTCGCGCATGGCTGGCTGCTCGTCGGCGGCGAGAAGATGTCGAAGACCAAGCTGACGGGCATCTCGCCCGACCAGATCATCGATCACTTCGGCTCCGATGCCTTCCGCTATTACTTCCTGCGCGCTATTGCCTTCGGCCAGGACGGCTCGTTCTCGTGGGAGGACATGTCGGCTCGCTACACCGCCGAGCTCGCCAACGGCCTGGGCAATCTCGCCTCGCGCGCGACAGCCATGGTCGGCAAGTACTGCGAAGGCGTGCTGCCCGCAGCGCCTGCGGTCACCGATGCCGAGGTCGTGCTTCACGAGGCTCTGGCTGCTGTCGCAGGTGAGGCCGATCGCGCGATCGTCGATCTCGACTTCCTGACCGGAATTACTGCCGTGAAGTCGTACATCGATCTCGTCAACGGATACGTCACCGAGCAGGCACCGTGGGTGCTGGCGAAGGATCCCGCGAACGACGCTCGCCTGCACACGGTGCTCTACACGATCTGTGAGTCGCTGCGCGCTGTTGCCGTGCTCTACAACCCGCTCATGCCGAAGGCGATGAGCTCCCTGTGGAGCCAGCTCGGCGCGGAGGCCCAGCTCGGCCCGATCGGCGAGCAGCGCATCGCCGATGCCGGCACGTGGGGTCGCCTGCAGCCGGGCGCCGTGATCACCAAGGGCGACTCGCTCTTCCCGCGCATCGAGGAAGTGGCCTGACGTGTTCGAAACGGCACCGCAGCCTCTCGCTGCGCCCGTCATCGATACGCACTGCCACCTCGATATCCGCGATGGCGATCGTCATCCCGGCGCGACCCCCGATCCCGACGACCTGCTCGAGATCGCAGCAGAAGTAGGCGTCACGCGAGTCGTGCAGATCGGCTGTGATGTCGACTCCGCACGCTGGTCGGTCGAGATGGCGCAGAGTCGCCCCGAAGTTGTCGTGGGCGTTGCCCTGCACCCGAATGAGGCACCGCGCCTGCAGCAGGAGGAAGGTCGCGAGGCTCTTGAGGCCGCCTGGGCAGCGATCGCCGAGCTTGCTGTCGATCCAAAGGTGCGGGCCATCGGCGAGACGGGCCTGGATTACTTCCGTACCGACGAGTCGGGGCGCGAGATTCAGCATGAGTCATTCCGCTGGCATATCCGCCTGGCCAAGGAGCTCGGCAAGCCACTCGTGATTCACGATCGCGAGTCGCATGACGACGTCATCCGCCTGGTCGAGGAGGAGGGCGCACCCGACACCGTGGTCTTCCACTGCTTCTCCGGTGATGCCGCGATGGCGAAATACTGCGCGAGCAAGGGCTGGTACATGTCCTTTGCTGGAGTCGTGACCTTCAAGAACGCGCAGGGCCTACGCGACGCACTGCTCGAGGTGCCCGATGAGCTGGTGCTCGTCGAGACCGATGCGCCGTACCTCACTCCGACCCCGCATCGCGGCAAGGCCAATGGCTCGTACCTGATGCCTTACACCGTTCGCGCGATGGCAGATGTGCGCGACGTGAGCGAGGCGGCGATGGCCACGACCTTATGGAATAACGCGCAGAAGGTCTTCGGTCCGTTCTGATGACCGACCTCCTGGGCGCCCGCGAGATCCGCGAGCTCGCTGAATCACTGGGCATCCGCCCGACCAAGAAGCTCGGGCAGAACTTCGTGATCGATCCGAACACGGTGCAGCGCATCGTGCGTTCTGCCGATGTGGTGCCGACCGATCACGTGCTCGAAGTCGGCCCAGGGCTGGGGTCTTTGACCTTGGCGCTCCTGCAGGAGGTTGCTTCGGTCATCGCTATTGAAATTGACCCGGTGCTCGCCGAGCAGTTGCCCCGCACGATCGCCCTGCACATGCCCGATAGAGCCGGGGCATTGACGCTGATCGTCTCCGACGCCATGAAAGTCGATGTCGTACCGGGGGAGCCCACCGCTCTCGTCGCGAACCTTCCCTACAACGTCTCCGTGCCCGTGCTCCTGCACCTGCTCGAGGTCGTTCCCTCGATCCGCACGGCCCTCGTCATGGTGCAGAAGGAAGTTGCCGAGCGTCTCGCAGCTGAGCCGGGAAGCCGCACTTATGGCATCCCGAGCCTGAAGGCTCGCTGGTACGGCGAGGTGCGCATGGCCGGCAACATCGGACGCAATGTGTTCTGGCCCGAGCCGAATGTCGACTCTGCCCTAGTGCGCGTCGATCGCCGCGAGCAGCCCACCTGCGAGTCGAGTCGTGAATGGGTGTTCAAGGTCATCGACACTGCATTCGCCCAGCGCCGCAAGAGCCTGCGCGGTGCGCTGGCACAACTGGCAGGCTCACCCGATGCGGCCGAGCAGGCCCTTCGCGCCGCCGACATTGACCCCGGTCGTCGCGGCGAGGCTCTCACGCTGCCCGAGTTCATTGCTCTGGCAGACAGCCTTCATCGGGCCTCCGCCCGCTAGAGCGCCTACCCTCAACCCATGGCCCCGACCTCGGTGATCGTTCGCGTGCCCGCGAAGGTCAATCTGCAGCTGTCGGTCGGACCATTGCGCAGCGACGGCTATCACGAGCTGGCCACCGTGTTCCACGCCGTGAGCCTGAGCGATGAGGTCAAGGCCACGTATGCCGAGCCGGGTGCCGGGATCACGTTGACGATCTCGGGCGAGGGGGCCGATCACCTGCCGGTCGACGAGTCGAATCTCGCCTACCGTGCGGCGATGCTGCTGGCTGCTCACGCTGGCATTGAGGCTGACGTCACGATGCACCTGAACAAGGGCATCCCGGTCGCCGGCGGCATGGCGGGCGGAAGTGCGGATGCTGCAGGTGCGCTGGTGGCCTGCGATGCGCTGTGGCGCCTGGGTACTGATCGTGATGACCTGATGGATCTCGCTGCCGAGCTGGGTTCAGACGTTCCCTTCGCGCTTCATGGCGGCACGGCAGTGGGCACGGGCCGCGGCGAGAAGCTGATGTCGGCGCTCGCTCGTGGCTCCTTCCACTGGGTCTTCGCTCTGGCCGACGGTGGGCTGTCGACTCCTGCGGTCTATGGCGAATGCGATCGATTGCGCGAGGGTGTCGATGTTCCGGACCCTTACGTCTCCGACCTGCTCATGCAGGGCCTGCGCGCGGGTGATGCAGTGATCCTCGGCAAGGCTCTGAGCAATGATCTGCAGGCTGCGGCGATCTCGCTGCGCCCCTCACTCGCCCAGGTGCTCGAGACCGGTGATGACCTCGGCGCGCTCGGCGGAATCGTGTCGGGGAGTGGTCCTACCTGCGCGTTCCTCGCTCGAGACGAGGAGCATGCACTCGATATCGCGGTGGGGCTAACCTCAGCGGGCGTGTGCCGCACTGTGAAGACCGCGACGAGCCCCGCAGGTGGCGCGAAGGTAGTCGGCTAGCGCGCCGGAGGGCGCTGCAGGAAGCACCGAAAAAGCCGCGAGGTTGGGGGCCCGGTCTACCCCGGGACGCACCCAACCCCACTTCCTTGTCGCTCGAAAGCACAAGGCCTGTGGCTTGAAAATAGCACTCCCGTGTTCGGGATTCAAGAAATCCACAGGCAGGGAAAGTGGCTTGCCCGGTGGGACCTGGGGCGCGATCGTGAGTCGGTGCCTCCGAAGATCTTCGCCGATGAATCCTTCATTCAGTCGACGTCTGGCCACGTGTACGTCATCGGACTCGTATCGGTCGAAGGAGAAGACATGGCCGGGTGCGAGAGTCTGCTTAGGGCCGCGGCAGGAAAGAGATCTCGATTTCATTACTCCGAAGCCACGCGAAATGAGAGAACAGACCTGATCTCGGTCGTATCGGGACTCACCTGCTCAGCACTTGCTTTGGTTGCGGTAT
>JBEGLG010000069.1:0-3187 GCA_041183645.1 Actinomycetota bacterium
CGTGGGGCAGGGGATCGTGACATCGTCGACGAACGGGCGATGCGGATCGAGTGCTGAGACATCGGTACCGCTGAGCTCGCTGAGCTCGGCGAGGGAGCCGACAGCGACCAAGTGGCCCTCTTCGCAGCGCCAGATCGGCAGCGGGGTGCCCCAGTAGCGGTTGCGTGAGAGCGCCCAGTCGACGTTATTGGTCAGCCAGTCGCCGTAACGGCCCCACTGGATGGTCTGCGGGAACCAGTTCGTGTTGGTGTTCTGCTCGAGCAGTTGATCCTTGATCGCAGTCGTCCGGATGTACCAGCTCGGCTGGGCGTAGTAGACCAGCGGCGTATGGCAGCGCCAGCAATGCGGGTAGGAGTGCTCGTAGGGCAGGTGCTTGAACAGCACGCCGCTCTTCTTCAGTTCGTCGACAAGAGTCTCGTCGGCCTTCTTGAAGAACATGCCGCCGACAACCGGCAACTCGGGAGCGAAGTGGCCGTCGGGCAGCACCGGGTTCACGACCGGCAGGCCATAGGCGCGGCAGGAGATGAGGTCGTCGGCGCCGAAGGCAGGTGCTTGATGCACGAGGCCGGTGCCGTCGTCGGTGGTGACGTAGTCGGCAAGGATCACGAAGTGAGCGTCGGGAATCTCGACGTAGTCGAAGGGGCGCTGGTAGGTCACTCGCTCGAGCTCGGTGCCCGGGAAGGTCGCGAGGATCTCGGCCTCGTCGCCGAACAGGCCGGCTGCGAGCGACTCGACCACGATGAGGATCTCGCCGGTCTCGGTGCGAACAGCGGCGTAGGTCGCGTCAGGCTTCACCGCGACCGCGGTGTTCGACACGAGCGTCCACGGGGTCGTCGTCCAGACGAGGAGCGACGCACCGGGGAAGCGCTCTAGCCACGTGTGGTCGGTGATCGGGAAGCGCACGTAGACCGAGGGGTCGACCACGGTCTCGTAGCCCTGCGCGAGCTCATGATCGGAGAGGCCC
This sequence comes from Actinomycetota bacterium, assembly GCA_041183645.1. GTDB lineage: Bacteria > Actinomycetota > Actinomycetes > S36-B12 > S36-B12 > CAIKZY01. Next base: position 965 of record JBEGLG010000069.1, read on the forward strand.
GTGCCGCAGCGCGGGCAGTAGGGCGCGACTCGGTGATCCTGCACGAGTAGGCCCTTGTCGAAGATCTGCTTCAGCGACCACCACACGCTCTGCACGTAGTCGGCATTCATGGTCCAGTACGCACTGTCGGTATCGACCCAGTAGCCCATGCGGCGGGTCATCTCGGTGAACTCGTCGACATGGCGCACGACCGACTCGCGGCACTTCGCATTGAACTCGGCGACGCCGTACTTCTCGATATCTTGCTTGCCGCTGAACCCGAGCTCCTTCTCGACGGCGAGCTCGACGGGCAGGCCGTGGCAGTCCCAGCCCGCCTGGCGCGGAACGTGGTAGCCCTTCATCGTGCGGTAGCGCGGGAAGACGTCCTTGAACACCCGGGCCTCGACGTGGTGGGCACCCGGGGTGCCATTGGCCGTGGGCGGGCCCTCGTAGAACACCCAGGTGGGGCGGCCGGCGCTGGCGGCAACCGAGGCCTCGAAGACGCCCTCGGACTCCCACATGTCGAGCACGGCATGCTCCATGGCCGGCAGATCGACCTGCGCTGGCACGGCCCGGTACATGAATGCTCCTTTGAGGGGGGAGTGGTCAGAATATCGGGGCTGGCGGACACCGCTGAGTGGCCGGTTGCCTGGCGGTGTTTGCCTCTCTCGTGCCGGTCGATGCCTGCGGGAGGAATTCGCTTCATAACGATTGCCGTTATTAACGCAAAGCGTTATACTTTTGCCATGATTCGCTCCTTCGCCGACAAGGAGACCGAGCGGGTCTGGGCTCGAACCAGATCACGGCGGTTCGGCGATGACGTGGCCCGTAGTGCGCTACGGAAGCTCGTCATTCTGGATGCTGCCATCAACCTCGAGGATCTCCGCGTGCCGCCGGGGAACCGCCTGGAGAAGCTGAGTGGCGATCGTCTGGGTCAATGGAGCATCCGAGTGAACAAGCAATGGCGCATTTGCTTCGCTTGGACAGACGCGGGGCCGGGCAATGTCGAGATCACGGACTATCACTGATGCGGAAGGGAGCGAGAGCGATGAGCAGCACGATCATGGAGCCGATTCACCCTGGGGAGATCTTGATGGAGGAGTTCCTCCTACCCCTAGGGATCACCCAGAACAAGCTCGCCGTCTCTATCGGGGTCCCTCCTCGCCGGGTGAACGAGATCGTTCACGGAAAGCGTGGAATCACCGCGGATACCGCCCTGAGGCTTTCCCGCTTCTTCTCGAACTCGAGCGAGTTCTGGATGAACCTCCAGGCCAGGTACGAACTGGAGATCCAGTCCGAGGCGCTCGAGGCTCAGCTGAGCGGAATTACGCCCCTCGTCGCCTCATAGCCCAGGGTGCGAGCCTGCGGCGCGGCAGCCCGACTTTCGGTCTATGTCCCTCTATCCTGACGCGGTTGCCTAGGGCCGGCTGGCCTGAGGCGAATGTGAGGGGGCGAGATGCCAGCGAAGAAGAGCGCACCGGCCACCAAGGCCGTGGCGAAGAAGGCTGCGCCCGCGAAGAAGGCTGCTCCGGCCAAGAAGTCAGCTCCAGCGAAGAAGGCCGCTCCTGCCAAGAAGGCGGCTCCCGCCAAGAAGGCCGCACCCGCGAAGAAGGCCGCTCCTGCCAAGAAGGCTGCGCCGGTAGCGGCGAAGAAGGCTGCTCCTGCCAAGAAGGCAGCTGCGCCCGCCAAGGCCGCGCCTGCTGCGGCGAAGAAGACTGCCGCCCCTGCGAAGAAGGCAGTTGCCGAGAAGGCTGCCGCACCCGCCGAGGTGAAGGCGCCCGCGAAGAAGGCCGCTCCGAAGTCGATCGTCAAGAAGAAGCCGAACACCCCGGCAGCGAAGATGACCCCGCTGGCGCCCCCGCGCCCGGTCGTGCGCGAAGACGAAAGCCCCTGGACAGCCGCCGAGCTCAAGGGCGTGCGCGCTGCGCTGAACCTCGAGGTTGCTCGCCTGGAAGAAGAGATCGTCAACGCCGAGGCCGGCCTGGCCGACCTCATCCGCGACTCAGGCGATGGCGCAGGCGACGACCAGGCCGATGCCGGCAGCAAGACCTTCGAGCGCGAGCACGAGATGTCGCTGGCCAACAACGCCCGCGACATGCTCGACCAGGTGCATCACGCCCTCGACCGTCTCGACAAGGGCACCTACGGCGCCTGCGAGAACTGCGGCAAGCCGGTCGGCAAGCTGCGCCTGCAGGCGTTCCCGCGTGCCACGCTCTGCATGGCGTGCAAGCAGGCGGAAGAGCG
>JBEGLG010000070.1:0-12406 GCA_041183645.1 Actinomycetota bacterium
TGCCGTCGATCACCACGGCAACCTCATCGGCGCCGTGCTGCACGGTGCGGATGGTCACGATGCCGTCGGCGGGATGCGCGCCGAGGATCGAGTGGGGGGAGTAATGGGCGCCGTTCACCAGGCGATCGAGCTCGCCTAGGTCAATACGTGCGTATGCAGTCATGGTCACCTCACGTGAACGATATGGGCAACATGCTCCTGGGGGCGCAGTTCCGCATAAGTGGTGGCATTCCACTGCCAGGTCTGCCCGGTAACGAGATCGTGGGCGGCGAAGGGGGCCGAGATGCCGAGTGAGCCCAGGTCCCAGGTGATGGTGGCCGCCTGCGGCGTGAAGGAGTCGAGGGTGATCACGACCAGCACGGTGTCGTCGCCATCGCGCTTCGAGTAGGCGAGCACCTGCTCGTTGTCGGTGCGGTGGAAGGTCAGCGAGCGGAGGTCCTGAAGGGCCGGGTGCTCGCGACGCCAGGTATTGAGCTCGGTGAGGTAGGGCGCGAGCGTGCGATTCTCGGCAGCTGCGGCCGCCCAGTCACGTGGGCGGTACTGGAACTTCTCGGTGTCGAGGTACTCCTCGCTGCCCTCGCGGAGCGCGGTGCCCTCGTACAGCTCGTAGCCGCTGTAGATGCCGTAGGTGGGCGAGAGAGTCGCCGCAAGGGTCGCGCGAATGGCGAACATTGCCGGCCCGCCCTTCTGCAGGCTCTCATGCAGGATGTCGGGCGTATTGGTGAAGAAGTTGGGGCGCATGTAGGCGGCGGCCGGCCCGGCCAGCTCGCGTCCGTACGATTCGAGGCCCGCCTTGTCGGTGCGCCAGGTGAAATACGTGTAGCTCTGCTGGAAGCCGACCTCGGCCAGTGCGCGCATCATCGGCGGGCGAGTGAAAGCCTCGGCGAGGAAGAGCACGTCGGGATCGGTCTCGTTGATCGCTGCAATGAGTCGCTCCCACACCCACAGCGGCTTGGTGTGCGGGTTGTCGACTCGGAAGATGCGCACTCCGCGAGCAACCCAAAAGCGCACGACGCGCTCGACCTCGGCGTACAGGCCCTCGGGGTCGTTGTCGAAGTTGAGCGGGTAGATGTCCTGGTACTTCTTCGGCGGATTCTCGGCGTAGGCGATCGTGCCGTCGGCTCGGGTCGTGAACCACTCCGGATGCGCCGCCACCCACGGGTGATCGGGTGCCGCCTGGAGTGCGAGATCCAGAGCGAGCTCCATGCCCAGGGAGTTCATCGACGCGACGAACGCATCGAAGTCCGCCAGCGTGCCGAGATCGGGGTGCACGGCATCGTGGCCGCCGTCGACGGAGCCGATTGCCCAGGGGGAGCCGGGATCGAGCGGACCGGGCGTCAAGGTGTTGTTCGGCCCCTTGCGATTGATATGGCCGATCGGATGAATAGGCGGAACGTAGACGACATCGAAGCCCATCTCGGCGATGGCGGGAAGGCGCTTCGCGGCCTCGGCGAACGTGCCGGAGCGCAGGGGATCAGTCGAGGCACCTTCGCTGCGCGGGAAGAACTCGTACCACGAGCCGTAGAGCGCCCGACGTCGCTGCACGCGCAGTGGCCAGGGGCCGCTGTCGGTGGGGAATTCGCGCATCGGGTTCTCGGCGATGATCGCCTCGATGATCGGATCATGTGCAGCCGCGAGCCGATCGGCATCGGCGAGTGCGGTGTTGCGCATGGTGGTGGCTGCGCGCAGCAGTGCCTTCGACAGGCTCGCGTCGCTCAGTCGCGCGGCATGAGCATCGAGAAGGCGCGCGCCTTCCTCGAGCTCGAGATCGACATCGATACCGACGGGGATCTTGATGTCGGCGCGGTGCTCCCATGTGCCCCAGGCATCTCCCCAGGAGCGGATGGTGAAGTGCCACAGCCCGACGGAGTCGGGGCGCACCGACGCGGCCCAGCCGTCGAGCCCGGTGCCGGTCGAGTGCATGCGCTCGACACTCGCGACGGTGCCGTCGGGACGACTGAGCACGACCTCGACACCGAGCGAGTCATGACCCTCGCGGAAGCAGGTGGCCGTGACGGGAATGAGCTCACCGACGGCCGCTGCGGCCGGTCGACGACCGCCCAGCACGCTGGGGGAGATATCGGTGATGGGAAACCTGCCGCTGAGTTCACTGGGCAGCGGGGCAGCGGTCGTCGACGTCCTGGCCATGGTCGTGAAGGCTAGCGCCCTGAGGCATATTGCGGGGCCTGCAGGCGCCCTTGACTGCAAGAAATTGCGGAAATCTGCAAGAAATGTGCGACATGATGTCGGAAATGCCGTTTTCTAGACTGGCGCAAGCGCTTACGAGCGCTAATCTTCGGGACGTGAACAGGGAACAGCTCCTGGCCCAGGTAACCGCTTACGGCGTCGAGCCGTCCTATGTAGACGCCTTCCAGGTGGTCAAGGAACTACCCGACACCACCTTGGAGTGGCTGGCCGGGGAGTTTGCCGGCCAGGGCCCGATGGAGTACCCCATCATCGCGACCCCGGGCCGCTGGCATCCCGAACTGCACGGAGTCGTGGAGTTCGACGACGGCCGCTATCTGCATGTCGAGGGAGCCCTGCCCCTCGACTCCGTCGGATACCAGCGCCTGCGCGAACCTCTGGGCAAGGAGCGCCTGGTGCTCTGCGCCCCCGATCGCTTCCGCGTTCCGCGCCGATCCTTCGGCTGGTCCGTCCAGCTGTACGCGGCGCGCACCTCGCGCTCCTGGGGCATCGGCGACTACGGCGATCTCGCCTCGATCGCGCGGGTGGCGACCGAGACCGGAGCCGGCTTCCTCCTCATCTGCCCGCTGCATGCCGGCAATCTCGGCACGCACCCGATGGCCTCGCCGTACTCGCCGACCTCGCGCGAATGGCTGCAGGTGCTCTACATCGCCATCGACGACGTGCCGGGCGCAGAGCTCGTCGATCTCGCCGACCTGCGTGCAGCGGGCCTGGCGCTCAACGAGGAGCGCCTCATCGATCGATCAGCCGTATGGGCGCTGAAGTCGCAGGCGCTACTGCGCATCTGGGCCGCCATCGGGCGCGATGCCGGGCAGTCATACCGACACTGGGTCGACAGCCAGGGCGACGGCCTGACCCAGTTCGCGACCTTCATGGCGCTGGCCGATACCCACGGACTTCCGTGGCAGACCTGGCCCGAGGATCTTCGTCACCCCGGCTCCGAGAGCGTCGCGCGCTGGGCCGCCGATCCGGCCAATGCCGAGCGCATCGACTTCCACTGCTGGCTGCAGTGGCTGGCCGATCAGCAGCTCGCGGAGGCCTCGCGTCAGGGCATTGACCTCGTCGCCGACATCGCGGTCGGTTTTGACGGCGGCGGTGCCGATGCCTGGTGCTGGCAGGATCTTCTCGTCTTCGATGCCGAGGTCGGCTGCCCGCCGGATCGGCACAATCGCGATGGTCAGCGCTGGGGGCTTCCCGCCTTCAATCCCGCTGCGCTGGTGCAGGCCGACTTCGCGCCCTTCATCGCGATGGTGCGAGCCAGCCTTCGTCATGCCAAGGCCATGCGCATCGATCACGTGATGCAGCTCTGGCGGCTCTTCTGGGTGCCTCAGTCCGGCAGCCCCGCAGCCGGCGGTTACGTGCGTTACCCGCACGACGCACTACTGGCCATCTTGCGCATTGAGGCCGATCGTGCGGGCGCGTGGGTCGTGGGCGAAGACATGGGCACGGTGCCCGAGAACGTGCAGCCGATGATGGCCGACATCGACATGCTCGGTTACCGAGCTGCCTGCCGCGTGCCGATCTCGATGTTCACCGTCAACACCCTCGGGGCCACCGGCACTCACGATCACGCGACTATTGCGGGCATTCTCACCGGCCAGGACCCTCGCGACATGGTCTCGGTCGGAAAGTCGATCGATCCCGACGCCGAGGAGCAGCGCAAGCGCACGCTCGCGCTGGAAGCCGGCCTCGAGTTCACCGATCACTACACCGACGACGAGATCGCGACCGCAGTCGTGGCGCGCTGCGCTTCCGTCGCGAACTCCGCCTCGCGCGTGGTCGTCTTCAATCTCGAGGACGTTGCTGCCGTGCGTGAACGCCCGAATATGCCGGGCACCGTCGAGCAATGGCCCAATTGGCGATGGGCGCTTCCGGTCGACGCCGATGCACTTCTGCGCAGCCCGCTCGCAGCTTCGATCTCGGCGACGGCGCGGGCCACGCGGCACCTCTAGGCGCCGGCCTCGCGCTCTAGCGCGTGATCTGAATCAGCACACTGCTTCGGGCCGCCACCGTGATGACGTCGCCGTGGGTCAGTGTCGAACCGTCGAGCGATGCCGTCTCGGCGGTGTCGAGCACTCGAGTGAACTCAGTGCCATACAGCGCACCCGGCAGGGTGAATTCGATGTCGTCGGTTCCGGCATGGACGATAAGCAGGAATGAGTCGTCGTGCACGACCTCCTCGCCATGCGTGTTCACGTCGCCGGCGATGAACATTCCGAGTGTGCGGGCTTCAGCGGAGTGCCAGTCATCGTCGGATACCTCGGTGCCCAGAGGCGAGATCCAGGCGAGGTCCTTCGGGCCGCCCTCGTGCAACGGCCGGCCGTCGAAGAAGTAGCGCTGGCGGAAGGCGGGATGCTCGGCGCGAATGCGCAGGAGAGTGCGCGTGAACTCGAGGAGTTCTCCCTGCCAGGGCTCGAGGTCCCAGTCGAGCCACGAGATCTCGTTGTCCTGGCAGTACGCATTGTTATTGCCGCCCTGCGTGCGACCGATCTCGTCGCCCGCGGTGATCATCGGCACGCCGGTCGACAGGAGGAGTGACGTCATCATGTTGCGTACCTGCTGATGGCGCGTGGCGTTGATGAGCGGATCATCGGTCTCGCCCTCGATGCCGTAGTTCGCGGATCGATTGTTGTCAGTGCCGTCGCGGTTCTGCTCGCCGTTGGCCTCGTTGTGCTTGCGCTCGTAGGTGGTCAGGTCGCGCATCGGGAATCCGTCGTGCGCCGTGATGAAGTTGATCGACGCATAGGGTCGACGTCCTTCGCTGGCATAGAGATCGGCGGAGCCGGTGAGGCGCCAGCCGAGCTCGCCGATGCCGGTGGCGCCGCGCCAGAAGTCGCGAAGGCAGTCGCGGTACTTGTCGTTCCACTCTGTCCACAGCGGCGGGAATTCGCCGACCTGGTAGCCGCCGGGGCCGACATCCCACGGCTCGGCGATGAGCTTGACGTTTCGCAGGACGGGATCCTGCGAGATGGTCGTCATGAACGTGCCGAGCATGTCGACGTCGTGGAAGGACCGAGCGAGTGCCGAGGCTAGGTCGAAGCGGAAGCCGTCGACGTGCATCTCGGTAACCCAGTACCGCAGGGAGTCCATGATCATCTGCACGACGTGGGGGTTGGCGGCATTGAGGGTGTTGCCGCAGCCGGTGAAGTCCATGTAGAAGCGCTTGTCGTCGGCCAGGCGGTAGTAGTCGTCGTTGTCGATGCCGCGGAAGCACAGGGTGGGCCCCATCTGATTGCCCTCGGCCGTGTGGTTGTACACGACGTCGAGGATCACCTCGATGCCTGCTTCGTGAAGTGCCTTCACCATGTTGCGGAATTCCTGCACCTGCTCGCCGCGCGTGCCGGAATGCGAGTACTGGGCATGCGGCGCGAAGAACCCAATGGAGTTGTAGCCCCAGTAGTTCGTGAGCCCGAAGTGAGTCAGATGTGACTCGTCGACGAAATGGTGCACCGGCAGTAATTCGATAGCCGTGATTCCGAGTGAGACGAGATGAGCGATCGTCGCCGGATGTCCGACACCGGCGTATGTTCCGCGAATGGCCTCCGGCACCTCGGGGTTGAGCATGGTCAGGCCCTTGACGTGCGCCTCGTAGATCACAGTGTCGCGCCAGGGAGTGCGCGGCGGTGTCACGCCCATCCAGTCGAAGTCGTAATCGACGACCACGCTGCGGGGCACGAAGGGCGCGCTGTCGACCGTGCTCATCATCAGGTCATCGGTGCCCGTATGCCCGAAGAGAGCCGAGTGGAAGATGAACTCCCCGTCGATCGCCTTGGCGTACGGGTCGAGCAGCAGCTTGTTCTTGTTCCAGCGGAGGCCGTTCTGAGGCTCCCAGGGTCCGTCGACCCGGAAGCCGTAACGGGTACCGGCGGGCAGTCTCTCGACGTGCCGGTGGAAGACACCGAACACATGCTCGGTCAGCGGTATTCGAGTCTCGACGCCGGCATCGTCGAATACGCACAGCTCGACACCCGTGGCACCGGCCGCCCAGAGCGCGACATTCGCGCCGCCGTGACCGTCGGGAGTGACGCCCAGTGGGTCAGGTCGACTCGATGAAAGCGCATGCATGATGAAGCGAGGCTACCGTCTGGCCCGTGAGGCGGTCTCGATCACTAGGCTCGCGGCGAGTTCACCACCACGATCGTTTGAGGAGTTGTCATGGGCGAGTTCGTCTCACTGGAGGTTGCCGACGGCATCGGCACGATTCGGCTGGCCCGCCCTCCGATGAATGCCCTGTCGCTCCAGGTTCAGCAGGAGATCAAGGCGTGCGCACAGGAGGCCACGGCGCGCGACGACGTCTCGGTGGTCATCCTCTACGGCGGCGAGAAGGTCTTCGCGGCCGGCGCCGATGTCAAGGAAATGGCCGTCATGGACTACCAGCAGATGGTCCTGACCTCGGGTCCGCTGCAGGACGCCTTTACCTCGGTCGCCCGCATTCCCAAGCCGACCATTGCCGCGATCACGGGCTATGCGCTCGGCGGTGGATGCGAGCTCACACTGTGCTGCGACATCCGCATCGCTGCCGATGACGCCACTCTCGGCCAGCCCGAGATCCTGCTCGGCATCATCCCCGGTGCCGGCGGCACTCAGCGGCTCGCGCGGCTCATTGGTCCGTCGAAGACCAAGGATCTCGTCTTCACCGGCCGCTTCGTGCCCGCTGCCGAGGCTCTGGCGATCGGGCTGGTCGACAAGGTCGTGCCCGCCGCCGAGGTGTATGCGGAGGCCGTGAAGCTGGCGACCAAGCTGGCCAAGGGCCCGGCACTCGCACTGCGTGCGGCCAAGGAAGCTATTGATCGCGGGCTCGAAGTCGATCTCGTCACCGGACTCGAGATCGAGCGCATGGCCTTCACCTCCCTGTTCGCGACCGACGATCGCACGATCGGCATGACCTCGTTCATCGAGAACGGCCCGGGCAAGGCTGAATTCACCGGTCGGTAATCCGACATGCACTCCCGCCACGCCTTAGTGCGTCGACCGTCCTCGCGCATGAGTGAGGGGCTGGTCACGCATATCGAGCGCAGTGACCACGTCGACATCGATCTGGCACTTGCTCAGTGGGAGGGGTACCGACGCGCGCTGCACGAAGCCGCCTGGGTTACGCACGAAGTGGCGCCGCTCGACGAGTGCCCGGATTCGGTCTTCATCGAGGACACCATGGTCGTGTACGGCGACCTGGCCGTGATCGCGCGACCCGGCGCGCCCGAGCGGCGTCCGGAGATCGCGGCCGCCGAGGAGGCAGTGCGTCATCTCGGATATCGCGTCGCGCGCATCGAGGAGCCCGGAACACTCGATGGCGGCGATGTGCTCAAGCACGCGGGGCGTGTGTGGGTCGGCGTCGGCGGCCGCACCAATGACGACGGGGTTCGTCAGCTCCGTGCAAACCTTGAGCCTCTCGGTGCTGAGGTGATCGCCGTGCCGGTGGCGCGCGTCCTGCACCTGAAATCGGGCGTCACCGCCCTGCCCGACGGCACGATCATCGGCTTCGAGCCGCTGGTCGACGATGTCTCGGCCTGGGGCGGCCGATTCCAGGAGGTGCCGGAGCCCTCGGGGGCCCACGTCGTGCTGCTGGGGGAGAGTGAGGTTCTCCTGGCCGCCTCGGCACCCCGCACTGCCGACCTGCTTGCCGCCCGTGGCCTCACCGTGGTGACCGTCGACATCTCGGAGTTCGAGAAGCTCGAGGGCTGCGTCACCTGCCTCTCGGTGCGGCTGCGCGGCCTGCCCGACTAGGGCACGTGGCAGGGATCACCCACCGAGGGATTGCCGAACTTCTTGCAGGGGCTACGATTATTACTTGGACGTCCATGAATATTGGTGTCCGACCACCCATGCCGTTCTCCGCATCGCCTGTCGAGCGGAAGGAACAAGAAAGGCCATCCGTGAAGATCGCAGTCTGCGTCAAGCAGGTCCCCGATACCTGGGCCGAGAAGAAGCTTCGCTCCGACGATTCGACGCTGGACCGCGAGTCCGCCGATGGAGTCATGAATGAGCTCGACGAGTACGCCGTCGAGGAGGCCCTGCAGATCGCTGAGGCGAACAGTGGTGAGGTCACCATCGTCACGATGGGCCCCGAGCGCGCAGCCGAGACCGTGCGCAAGGCGCTGAGCATGGGTGCTGATGCCGGTATTCATCTGGTCGACGGCAGCCTGCACGGCTCCGATGCCATTGCGACGTCCTATGCGCTGGCCAAGGTGCTCGAGGGTCGTGGCTTCGATCTCATCATCTTCGGCTCCGAGTCGACCGATGCGCGCATGAGCGTCGTGCCCGCCATGGTGGCCGAGCGTCTTGGCGTCGCGCAGCTGACCTTCGCGCAGAAGGTCACGGTCTCCGGCTCGAATGTCGTGATCGAGCGCGCAACCGATTACGGCTTCGACACTGTCGAGGCAGCGACCCCTGCAGTCATCAGCGTTGTCGAGAAGATCAACGAGCCGCGCTACCCCTCCTTCAAGGGCATCATGGCCGCGAAGAAGAAGCCGGTTGAGTCACTCGGCGCCTCCGATGCCGGCATCGACGGCGGCCAGATCGGTCTCGCGGCCGCATGGTCCGGTGTCAACGACTTCGCCGTGCGTCCGCCCAAGGCCGCCGGCACTGTGGTCACCGATGAAGCCGGCGACGGCGGCGTCAAGATCGCAGAATTCCTGTCCGCTCAGAAGTTCATCTAAGAAGAGGTCCCGATCATGGCTGAAGTTCTCGTTCTCGTTGAGCAGCTTGACGGTTCCGTCAAGAAGGTCACTTCCGAGCTGCTCACCCTCGCACGTTCGCTGGGCGAGCCCTCCGCAGTATGGGTAGGCGGCGGTCTTGACGACGCGGCTGCCGCGTCGCTCGCCGAGTTTGGCGCCGCCACCATCTATGTCGCCGATGGCGCAGAGCTCAGTGAGTTCGCCGTCGCTCCCAAGGCCGAGGTGCTCGCGCAGCTCGTGGCTGAGAAGAGTCCCGCTGCCGTGCTCATTGCCTCGAATGCCGAGGGCAAGGAGGTTGCGGGTCGACTCGCGGTCAAGGCGAACTCCGGTGTCATCACCGACGCCGTCGCTGTCGACTCCGGACTCGTCGCGACCCAGAGCGTCTTCGGCGGCTCCACCGTCGTGCACTCCAAGGTCACCAAGGGCACCCCGATCATCACCGTGCGCCCCAACTCCGTAGCTCCCGAGGCAGCGGCAGGTGCAGGAGCCAAGGTGGCCGTGTCGGTCTCCCTCAGCGATTCGGCGAAGAAGGCCAAGGTCACCGGTCGCACGGTTGCGGCCAAGGGCGGTCGTCCCGAGCTCACCGAGGCCGCCATCGTGGTCTCCGGCGGTCGCGGAGTCGGTGCAGCCGAGGGCTTCGGCGTCATCGAGTCCCTGGCCGACTCACTGGGTGCAGCAGTCGGTGCCTCGCGCGCAGCCACCGATGCAGGCTGGTACCCGCATCAGTACCAGGTCGGCCAGACCGGCAAGACCGTGTCGCCGCAGCTCTACATTGCCAACGGAATCTCGGGTGCAATTCAGCATCGTGCGGGCATGCAGACTTCCAAGACCATCGTCGTGGTGAACAAGGACGCCGAGGCGCCCATGTTCGAGCTCGCCGACTACGGAGTCGTGGGCGATCTGTTCGCCGTCGTGCCGCAGCTGACTGAAGAGATCAAGAAGCGCACCTCCTGATCTCGGGCACTACGATCGGGTGCTGTGGCTAACCGCGCATATCTCGATCACGCAGCCACGACACCCATGCTCGACCAGGCCCGAGAGGCTTGGATCGAGAACTCAGCTCTGCTGGGCAATCCTTCGTCGCTGCATGCCTCAGGTCGCGCTGCCCGCCGCATAGTCGAGGAATCTCGTGAGTCGATAGCCGCTGACCTCGGTGTGCGACCCAGCGCGGTCATCTTCACCTCGGGCGGAACCGAGGCCGACAACCTCGCGATCAAGGGGCTTTTCTGGAAGCGCCGTGCGCTGATCGACGGCGTTCCGATCATCATCGCCTCGCCTATCGAGCATCACGCAGTGCTCGATCCACTGCAGTGGCTCGCCGAGCACGAGGGTGCCGAGATCTCCTGGCTGCCCGTCGACTCGGTCGGTCGGGTCAGTGCTGCTGCTGTCGAATCCGCGCTCGCCCGAGCAGAGGGCCGCGCTGCACTGATCACGGTGATGTGGGCCAACAACGAGATCGGCACCGTGCAGCCGGTGCACGAGATCGCCGCACTCGCGCGCGCCGCAGGCGTGCCCTTCCACACTGATGCTGTCCAGGCGCTCGGCGCACTCCCGCTCGATCTCGCCGGCATCGACGCCGTCACCATCACCGGTCACAAGATCGGCGGTCCGTTCGGTGTCGGTGCACTGATCGCCGAGACCCATCTCGGCCTGGTGCCCGTGCAGCATGGTGGGGGCCAGGAGCGTGAAGTGCGCTCAGGCACCCTCGATGCACCGGGCATTGCGGCATTCGCCGTTGCCGTCCATCACGCAGTGTCCGAGCAGCGCGTCACCGCCGAGCGACTGCGAGCACTGCGCGAAGAGCTGGTCAGAGGTGTTCGCTCCTCGGTTCCGGCCGCCGTGCTCAACGGCGATCCGAGTGACCGACTGCCGGGGAATGCTCACTTCAGCTTCCCGGGCTGCGAGGGCGATGCCCTCCTGATGCTCCTCGACGCCGCCGGCGTCGATGTCTCGACAGGCTCAGCGTGCTCGGCCGGAATCCCCGAGCCCAGTCACGTACTCCTCGCGATGGGAGTCGACGAGCCCACGGCTCGAGGCTCACTGCGGTTCAGTCTCGGTCGCACCTCACGCGAGGCCGACGTCGAAGCCCTGCTCACGGCACTGCCCGGCGCTGTCGAGCGCGCCTCGCGAGCCGGATCGGCTGCCCGACGATGAGAGTCGTGGCCGCCATGTCCGGGGGTGTCGACTCCTCGGTGGCTGCAGCTCGAATGATCGACGCCGGACATGAGGTTGTCGGTGTTCATCTCGCGCTGGCGCGCAAGCCCGAGTCATCCCGGCAGGGCTCACGTGGCTGCTGCACTCTCGACGATGCGCGCGATGCACGACGCGTGGCCGACATGCTCGGTATTCCTTTCTATGTGTGGGATTTCGCCGAGCGTTTTGCCGACGATGTCATCGAGGACTTCTTCGCCGAGTACGAGGCGGGTCGTACCCCGAACCCCTGCCTGCGGTGCAATGAGCGCATCAAGTTCGCGGCGGTACTCGACCGCGCAGTTGCCCTCGGCTTCGATGCCGTGGCGACCGGTCATTATGCGCGCCGAGTCGACGGCCCGAATGGCGCGGAACTCCATCGGGCCGTAGATCCCGCTAAAGATCAGTCGTACGTCCTGGGAGTTCTCGAGCAGTGGCAGCTGGAGCGATCGCTCTTCCCCCTGGGTGATGACATCAAGGGGGATATCCGGGCGGAGGCCGAACGGCTCGGCCTGCTCACTGCTCAGAAGCCCGACAGTCACGACATCTGCTTCATTCCCGATGGCAACACTGCGGCATTCCTCGCCCGTCGGCTCGGCGAGATGCCCGGCGACATCGTCGATGCCGAGAGCGGCGACATCCTCGGCCGGCACTCCGGCACCTATGCCTTCACGATCGGGCAGCGACGCGGTCTTGGCCTGGGCAATCCCGCGGGTGACGGTGAGCCGCGTTACGTCGTCGACGTCGACATCGACACTCGTCGAGTGATGGTCGGCACGCCGGAGCGGCTCGACGTCGTGGGCATCGAGGCCATCAAGCCCACCTGGACCAATGCACCGCTCACCGAGGTTCCCGTGACCGTTGCTGCACAGGTGCGTGCCCATGCCGCTCCGGTACCCGCAGTCGCGCACTTCGACGGCTCGCGCATCCATGTCGAATTGCTGGAGTCGATTCGCGGACTCGCCAATGGCCAGGCCGTGGTGCTCTACGAGGGTGACCGCGTCCTGGGCTCCGGGACTGTCGACCGCACTCATAAGCGCCCGTGATGACTGAGCTGGCCTGGAGTTCGTCCCTCGGCACGGGCATCGGCTCCCTGCCCGGCACCGAGTCACTCGAGGCTGCGCGAATGATCGCCGGGGAGTGCTCCGATTTCCTCCATCTCCATGAATTGCCGGCCCGCGGTCCGGGCGCCGACATGATCGGACGAACGGGAGGGATGCTCAGTGCGGTCTCGCAGGAGTTCTCGCTCGAGACCACCCCGCGCGGCTGGCGCTTCGTGTCCCACGCGGGCAAGGACACCCGCCGTGCGCAGTCGTTCCTTCACGAGGATCTCGATG
>JBEGLG010000071.1:0-9197 GCA_041183645.1 Actinomycetota bacterium
TCGGCCACGGCTCCCTCCGCGAGTGAGGTGAACGCGTGCGCGGCGCGGGGCCAGCGCTCATCCACGGGAAGCATGCAGTGTCCTGTCGGCAGGTGTCGGGTCGCCTCTCACCGTAGCGAGAATGCCCTCCTTGAGGTGCGAGATAGGCCAGCCTCCTGCGCGAACCCCGGGAAAGGTCAGATCTGTGGACGCGCCCTCCCTCGATGGACTCCAATAGACCCATGACTGCATCGATCGGCGCACGCCCCGTCTTCGCTCCTACCGGCACCACCCTGACTGCCCAGAATTGGCAGACCGAGGCTGCCCTGCGCATGCTGCAGAACAACCTCGACCCGAATGTGGCCGAGCATCCCGATGAACTCGTCGTCTACGGCGGCACCGGCAAGGCGGCGCGCAACTGGGCCAGCTTCGATGCGATCGTCCGCACCCTCACCACTCTTAAGCAGGACGAGACGCTGCTCGTGCAGTCGGGCAAGCCTGTCGGCGTCATGCAGACCCACGAGTGGGCCCCGCGCGTGCTCATCGCCAACAGCAATCTCGTCGGCGACTGGGCCACCTGGCCCGAGTTCCGCCGCCTCGAGCAGCTCGGCCTGACGATGTACGGGCAGATGACCGCCGGTTCGTGGATCTACATCGGCACGCAGGGAATCCTGCAGGGCACCTATGAGACTTTCGCCGCCGTGGCCGCCAAGCGGTTCGGCGGCACTCTCGCCGGCACGCTCACGGTTACCGCCGGCTGCGGTGGAATGGGCGGCGCGCAGCCGCTGGCCGTGACGATGAACGAGGGCACTTGCCTGATGATCGACATCGATCCGTCGCGCCTGCGTCGTCGCGTCGAGACCCGTTACCTCGACGAGCTCGCTGACAATCTCGATGACGCCATCGATCGCGTCGTGAAGTACACCGCGCAGCGCAAGGCGATCTCGGTCGGTGTTGTCGGCAATGCGGCAACGATCCTGCCCGAGCTGCTGCGTCGCGGCGTGCCGGTCGACATCGTCACCGACCAGACCAGTGCGCACGATCCCTTCTATTACATTCCCGAGGGCATCGAGCTCGAGGATGCACGTGAGTTCGCGGAGAAGAAGCCCGAGGAGTTCACCGATCGCGCGCAGGAGTCGATGGCCAAGCATGTCGAGGCGATGGTCGGGTTCATGGACGCCGGCGCCGAGGTCTTCGACTACGGCAACTCGATTCGCGATGAGGCACGCAAGGGTGGCTATAACCGTGCGTTCGACTTCCCCGGCTTCATCCCCGCCTACATTCGCCCGCTGTTCTGCGAGGGCAAGGGCCCGTTCCGCTGGGTCGCGCTCTCCGGCGATCCGAAGGACATCTACCGCACCGATCAGGCCGTGCTCGAGCTCTTCCCCGACAACGTGCACCTGCAGCGCTGGATCAAACTTGCTCAGGAGCGCGTGGAGTTCCAAGGCCTGCCGGCGCGCATCTGCTGGCTCGGCTATGGCGAGCGCGACAAGGCCGGCCTGGCGTTCAATGATCTCGTCGCCAAAGGCGAGGTCAGTGCACCGATCGTTATCGGTCGCGACCATCTCGACTGCGGTTCTGTCGCCAGCCCATATCGCGAGTCCGAGGCCATGCTCGACGGCTCTGATGCAATCGCCGACTGGCCGCTGCTCAATGCGATGGTGAACATTGCCTCCGGCGCGTCATGGGTCTCGATCCATCACGGCGGCGGCGTCGGAATCGGTCGTTCCATTCATGCCGGTCAGGTCAGCGTCGCTGATGGCACCCCGCTCGCGGCGCAGAAGCTCGCACGCGTGCTCACCAACGACCCCGGCATGGGCGTGATCCGTCACGTCGACGCGGGCTACGACATCGCCGATGAGGTCGCGGCCGAGCGCGGCGTGCGCATCCCGATGCAGGAGGGCGCGGGTGCCTGAGCCCCACGCGCTGACCGGCATTTCCTCGCTGGTCACCAATGACCCGAGCCTCGGCGACGGCCCGCTCGGCATCGTGCGCGATGCCGCGGTGCTGATCGACGGAGATCGCATTGCCTGGGTCGGCCCCGCCCGCGAGCTCGACTCGAGCGTGCCTGCTGTTGACCTCGAGTCGCGTGCGGTGATCCCGGGATTCGTGGATTCGCATGCACACCTGGTGTTCGCCGGCGATCGCTCGCACGAGTTCGCAGCTCGCATGACAGGCGAGGCCTATGCCGCCGGTGGCATTCGCACGACGGTCGCTGCCACGCGAGCAGCAAGCGACGCTGAATTGCGTGCCAATCTGCATCGACTCTCAGGCGAGCTTATGCGAAGTGGTGTCACGACATTCGAATCGAAGTCGGGCTACGGGCTCACTGTCGATGACGAAGCGCGAGCTCTGCGCATCGCGCGGGAGTTCACCGAGGAGACCACGTATCTCGGCGCGCATGTCGTGCCCGAGGGCATCGATGCCGACGCGTACGTGGACCTCGTATGCGGAACCATGCTCGAGGCCTGCGTCGAGAATTCCCGCTGGATCGACGTGTTCTGCGATCGTGGCGCCTTCGATGTCGATCAGGCACGCGAGATCCTGAAGGCCGGTATCGCACGCGGACTCCAGCCGCGCATCCACGCCAATCAGCTGCAGCATGGCGGCGGGGTGCAGCTCGCCGTCGAGCTCGATGCCGCATCAGCCGATCACTGCACGCATCTCGAGTCTGCCGACATCGATGCACTCGCCGGCAGCACCACTGTCGCCACCCTGCTGCCCGGCGCCGAGTTCTCCACGCGCGCGACCTACCCCGCCGCGCGGGCGCTCATTGACGCCGGTGCGACAGTCGCCCTGGCTACCGACTGCAATCCCGGCTCGAGTTTCACCACGAGCATGCCGTTGATGATCGCCCTGGCCGTGCGCGAGATGCGGATGAGCCCCGACGAGGCCCTCTGGTCGGCGACAGCAGGCGGCGCGCGGGCATTGCGCCGACACGACATCGGCGTGATCACCCCCGGCGCCCGCGCCGATCTCGTCAGCCTCGATGCCCCCTCGCATGTGCACCTGGCCTACCGGCCCGGTGTCGATCTGATAGACCGTGTCTGGATATCCGGGCACCTTCGCCCCACCAGGAAGCAGCAGTAGATGACTGTCACGATCAACAGCACCGGCATGACCCTCGACGATGTCGTGGCGGTAGCCCGCTTCGATGAGCCTGTCACTCTGTCAGCCGAAGCCCTGGAGGGCATGGCCCGCACGCGCGCCCAGATCGATGCACTCGCGCTGGCCCCCGAGCCGGTCTACGGCGTGAGCACCGGCTTCGGCGCCCTGGCCACGCGACACATTCCCCTCGAGCAGCGCGTGCAGCTGCAACGTTCGCTGGTGCGCTCGCATGCGGCAGGGCTCGGTGAGCCTGTCGAGCGCGAGGTCGTGCGCGCCCTGATGCTGCTGCGCCTGAAGACTCTTGCGAGCGGTCGCACCGGTGCTCGCCCGATCGTGGCAGAGACGATGGCTGCCGTTCTCAATGCCGGCATCACGCCGATCGTGCACGAGTACGGCTCTCTCGGATGCAGCGGTGATCTCGCCCCGCTCGCTCACTGCGCACTCGTGCTGATGGGCGAGGGTCGCGCCACAGACCGCGATGGTGTCGAGCGCCCCGTGCCCGAACTGCTCGCCGAGGCCGGCATCACTCCTGTTGAGCTGCAAGAGAAGGAGGGTCTCGCGCTCATCAATGGCACCGACGGCATGCTCGGCATGCTGATCCTCGCCATCGCTGATCTCGAGCATCTCGCCGACGCCGCTGATGTCATCGCGGCGATGAGTGTCGAGGGCCTGCTCGGCACCGACAGTGTCTTCCGGCCCGAGCTGCATATGCCTCTTCGCCCGCACCCGGGTCAGGCCGAGAGCGCGGCGAACATGTACGGCGCACTCAAGGATTCGGCCATCGTCGCTTCACATAAGGAGAACGACACTCGGGTGCAGGACGCCTACTCACTGCGCTGCGCTCCGCAGGTGACTGGCGCTATGCGCGACACCCTTGCTCACGCACGCCTGGTCGCCACGCGTGAGCTTGCCGCGGCGATCGACAACCCGGTCGTGCTCGGCGACGGCACGGTCACGAGCAACGGCAACTTCCATGGCGCCCCCGTCGCGTACGTGCTCGACTTCCTCGCGATCCCGACAGCCGATCTCGGCTCGATCGCCGAGCGTCGCACGGATCGCATGCTCGACAAGAACCGCTCGCACGGCCTGCCGCCATTCCTGGCCGATGATCCCGGTGTTGATTCCGGGATGATGATCGCGCAGTACACGCAGGCCTCACTCGTCTCCGAGAACAAGCGGCTGGCCGTTCCCGCCAGCGTCGACTCGATCCCGAGCTCGGCCATGCAGGAGGATCACGTCTCGATGGGATGGCATGCCGGCCGCAAGCTGCGCAAGGCTGTCGAGAACCTCACCGGCATCCTTGCGATCGATCTCACCGCCGCAGCCCGCGCTATCGAACTTCGCGCGCCGCTCACTCCCGCCCCGGCGACCGCCGCGATCATCAGCCAGCTGCGCGCCACGGTGCCCGGCCCCGGCCCCGATCGCTTCCTGGCGCCAGAATTGGCCGACGCTGTCGAGGTCGTGCGCACCCTGCGCACCTCCGAGTGACGCCTGCGGCTTCCCTCACGCGCGCCCCGTAGGCTGGGCCCGTGATCGATCCCCAGATTCTGCGCACCGACCCCGACCGCATTCGCGAGTCCCAGCGCCGCCGCGGCGAAGACGTCACGGTCGTCGACCGCCTCATCGAGGCTGACTCGGCCAAGCGTGCTGTCCAGGCTCAGTTCGATGACCTGCGCAATCAGCAGAAGGTGCTCGGCAAGGAGATCGGTCCGCTCCAGGGCGCGCTGAAGAAGGCTTCCGACGATGCGGCGAAGGCCGCTGCCCAGGCCGAACTCGATGCCCTGATGGCACGGGCCACTGATCTCGCCGACCGCACCAAGGCAGCCGAGGCCGCTGCCCATGCGCAGGCCGAGGAGACCGATGCGCTCTGGCTGCAGCTGTCGAACCTGGTGAATCTCGACTCCCCCGTTGGCGGCGAGGAGGATTTCGTCATCCTCGAGCACGTAGGCACGCCACGCGACTTCGCGGCCGACGGTTTCGAGGCTCGTGATCATCTCGAGATCGGCGAGATGCTCGGCGCGATCGACACCGTGCGCGGCGCGAAGGTCTCGGGCTCTCGTTTCTT
The DNA here is from genome assembly GCA_041183645.1 of Actinomycetota bacterium. Taxonomy (GTDB): domain Bacteria; phylum Actinomycetota; class Actinomycetes; order S36-B12; family S36-B12; genus CAIKZY01. The sequence continues at coordinate 5,153 of JBEGLG010000071.1, forward strand.
CTACCTGCGTGGTGTCGGTGCGCAGCTGGAATTCGCCTTGCTCAACATGGCGATGGCACAGGCAGCAGCCAACGGCTTCATTCCGATGATCACGCCGAGCCTCGTGCTTCCCAGTGCGATGGACGGCACAGGCTTCCTCGGACAGGCAGCCGAGAACGTGTACCGGGTCGAGGCCGATGACCTCTACCTTGTCGGCACCTCTGAGGTTCCCCTCGCCGCGTATCACGCTGACGAGATCATCGATGCGAAGGATCTCCCGATTCGCTATGCGGGCTGGTCGAGCTGCTTCCGCCGCGAGGCCGGCACCTATGGCAAGGACACCCGCGGCATCATTCGCGTGCATCAGTTCGACAAGGTCGAGATGTTCGTCTATTGCGATCCCGCCGATGCCGAGAACGAGCACAAGCGGCTGCTGCAGTGGGAGAAGGACTTCATCGATGCCCTCGAGATTCCCTACCGAGTGATTGACGTCGCCACGGGAGATCTCGGCAGCAGCGCCGCACGCAAGTTCGACATCGAGGCGTGGATCCCGACCCAGGGCACCTATCGCGAGGTCACCTCGACCTCGAACACCACGGAGTTCCAGGCCCGACGCCTGAAGATCCGCATGCGCGACGGCGATAAGACCCAGCCGCTCGCGACCTTGAACGGCACGCTCGTGGCCATGCCGCGCATCATCGTCGCCATTCTCGAGAATCATCAGCAGGCCGACGGCTCTGTTGTCCTCCCGCAGGCCCTTCGCCCGTTCCTCGGCGGCGTCTCTGCGTTCACTCCGAAGGGCTAGTAGCCGCTGTGCTGAAAGATTTTCCCCGGGACTTCGAGCCCGAGCTCATTGCCATCGACTTCGATGACACCCTGGTCGAGCATGGCGATGTGGTGCACGAGCGCGTGCGCGATGCGATCCTGCGCGTGCAGGCGGCGGGCGCGATGGTCATTCCGTGCACCGGTCGCTCACTGAGCCTGACCACCGGTGTCGCGCGTGCCGCGGGCATGAACGGCTGGGCCATCTGCTCCAACGGTGCCGTTCTGGCCACGATCGAGCCTGAGGGCGTCATCGAGGCCACTACCTTCGATCCCACGGAACTGCTCAGCATGATCGCGCCGATCCTGCCCGACGCCGTGTACGCGGTCGAGGACATCGACGGCACCCTGCGCACCACCAGCCTGGTCGGCACCGACTACATCTCGAAGCAGGTGCTGGAGGTTCCGTTCGAGCACCTGACCAGCCGACCGGTCACTCGCGTGGTCGTGCGTAGCGATGCTCACGTCAACCAGGGCTTCGGCGAGATCGCGCGCACTCTCGGGCTGCACTCGGTGGTCTTCGGAGTCAGTGACGTGGCCTGGATGGATCTCGGCCCGCAGAACGTGAACAAGGCCACGGGTCTTGCCGCCCTGTGCACCCGCCTCGACATCAATCCGGCGAAGACGCTGATGTTCGGTGATTCGTTCAACGATCGTGAGGCACTGAAGTGGGCACGTGTCGGCGTGGCCATGGGCGATGCCGATCGCGATACCGCTGCCTGCGCGGACTTCCAGACCGGGGATGTCGCCGGCGAGGCCGTCGCTGATGTCCTGGATCTGCTCTTCCGCTAGCTCATCCGCATCGAGAGGAGGCCGCGATGGCCGAGCACACCGTTGCTCTCATCGCCGGCTTCGTTGCTGCCCTGTGCACCATCTCGATGGTGATTCCTCAGGCCTGGAAGGTGTGGCGCGATAAATCCGGTGTGGGCGTCTCGCTTCTCACGTGGGCGATGTTCCTGTGCACCTACGCGATGTGGTTCGGCTACTGCATTCGCACGGGCAATGTCGCCGGCACTATCTCGAATATCTTCACGAACGCGATCCTGATCGTGCTCGTGCTCGGGCTACTGCGCGCCAAGGACTCCACGACTTCCGCCGGGGTCGGAGCCGGCAGCTATGCAGTCGCTGTGCTGTTCTTCGTCATCGGGATCCTCTTCCCGATGCCGATCGTGCTCACTCTGATGCTGGCCGCCACGATCATTCGCGTGCCGCAAGTCGCGAAGTCGTTCCGCACGATGCGCGACGTGACGCCCTCCGAGGTCTCGATACTCACCTGGTGGATCGGCATCTGCGCCTCGACGTCGTGGGTGATCCACGGCCTGCTGCTGCCCGATGTGCTCTTCGTGATCACTTCAGGAGTGGCGTTCTTCCTGGCGATCGGCGTGCTCGTGCCGGAGTACATCGCCCAGGCGCGGCGCGCCCGGCTCGCCCTGCCCACACCACAGGGGTGACCACTCATCCCCAGCCCCCGGCAGAGCCGTGACCGATCGGTATACCGGGCGTATACTCGCCCCATGTCACCCACCACCATCAAGGTTGATAGCTCGGTGCGCGATCAGATCAACGAGATCGGGCAGGCCAAGGGCATGACCGCGCAAAGCGTGATCGAGTTGCTCCTGAAGGATTACCTGCGAGCTCAGCGCATGGAGGCCGTGCGAGTCGCCATGCGCAACACCAGCGAAGAGGACTGGCGCACCTACCGCGAGGAAACCGCGCTCTTCGCAAATGCCGACAATGATGGTCTCGAGGATTACCCCTGGGAAGACGAGGACGTGTCGTCGAGCGTGATCCATGGCTGACCTCGAACCAGGGTTTGTATTGCTTGTGAACTACGGCGACGGGCTCGGCCGTGAGCAAAGCGGGAAAAGGCCCGTCGTTGTCGTGTCGAGCGCAGACCATCTCGCCACGGCCGATCAGTTAGTCACAGTAATTCCGTGCACAACAGCACTGCGCGGCTGGCCGAATCATGTTCGGCTCACCGGTCCGATCGGCCTTTCCCAACCTACGGTCGCCATAACCGAGCAGATTCGCACGATTGATCGTTCACGGCTTCTTCGCATCACCGGAACAGTGGATCAACGTTGTCTGAATGAGATCCGTCTGTGGCTCGAGGATTGGCAAGTGGCGCGAAGCGCCTAGTCGCCCTCGAACTCACAGATCGCGAAGACGGGAACCCCGTCGTCCTCGAGCCTCTCGTGGCCCTTGAGGTCAGGAAGGTCGACGATGAATGCGGCCTCGACGATGAGCCCTTCGCATTTGCGCACCAGGCGCGCAGCAGCGCGCGCCGTGCCACCGGTGGCCAGCAGGTCATCGACGATCACCACGCGCTGTCCGGGCTGAATGGCATCCATGTGAATGTGCAGCTCATCGGTGCCGTATTCGAGCTCGTAGGTCTCGGAGTGCGTGGCGGCGGGAAGCTTGCCGGGCTTGCGCATCGGGATGAAGGCGCACTTCAGCGCCAGGGCGAGCGGAGCGCCCACGATGAAACCCCGTGACTCCACTCCGACCACCGCGTCGATCTCCTGATCGGCATAGCGCTCGCGGAGGATTTCGATCACGGTGCCGAAACCCTCGGGATCCTGGAACAGCGTGGTGACATCGCGGAACATGATGCCCTGCTTCGGGAAGTCAGGGATCGTGCGGATGAGCTTCTTGATCGGCATGCGATATCTCCAGTGGGGGATCGTGCGACGGACTAGAGGGTAAGGCCATCGGCGAAGGCGGCCGCCAGCGCCTCTCGCCAGTCGCGCATCTCGGGGATTCCCGCGCCGGCCCAGGCGTCGTGTCCGAGCACCGAGTACGCCGGCCGCGGGGCCGGGCGCACGAACGAGGCCGAGTCAGTGGGAAGCACGCGCGAGGGGTCGGCTCCGACCTGCTCGAAGATCGCCTGGGTGAACTCGAACCACGAGCACTGCCCGCTGTTGGTGGCGTGGAAGATGCCTGCGGCGGGCCGGGCATCGAGCAGCGCGATGATCTGCGCCGCGAGATCGCCCGCGTAGGTGGGCTGGCCGATCTGGTCGGTGACGACCGAGACGTTCTCGCGCTCCTTCTCGAGCTTGAGCATGGTCTTGACGAAGTTGCTGCCCTGCAGCCCGTAGAGCCAGGCCGTGCGCACGATGTAGGAGCGTGAAGGCAGCTCGGAGAGCACGGCAACTTCGCCCGCGAGCTTGGTGCGGCCATACGCCGAGCGCGGGTCTCCCGGAGCCGATTCGGCATACGGCGATGTCGCATCGCCGGCGAAGAC
>JBEGLG010000072.1:0-12997 GCA_041183645.1 Actinomycetota bacterium
CCCGAGATCACGGAGATCCGTTGACGGGTCTGCGCACGCGACTGACCCGCTGGAATCGCAGCCAGGCGGAGCTCGAGGCTGAGGAACTCCTCGACGAGCTGACCTATGCGGAGATCGCACGTATTGCCGACTGTGCCGCGGGTGACAAGCCACGCGTGAGCGGCACTGTTCGTTCCCTCACCATTCGCCCGCGCACGGCGATCCCGGCGCTCGAGATCGAGCTCTACGACGGCTCCGGCAGCCTGCGCGTTCTCTGGCTCGGCCGACGTCGCATCGATGGCATCGCTCCCGGTCGCAAGATGATCATCCACGGGCGCATCACGACGAGTGATCGTCACCTCACGGTCTTCAATCCGCGCTATCTGCTGCTGCCGGCGACCCACTCATGAGCGACACCACGCCGGAGCCGCAGCCCGAGCACGAGACCACGGCAGACGTACGCGCTGAGAGCCTGCTGCTCGAGCGCGCGATCGGCGGTTGGCGAGGCATCATCGACTCAGGCCTGCCGACCATGGTCTTCATCACGGCTTACATCGTCACCGGACAGGAATTACGCACGTCGGTGATCGCTGCAGTGATCGCCGGCCTGGTGATCGTGGCCTGGCGACTGATCAGGCGGCAGCCGCTGCAGCAGGTGGCTGCCGGCCTGATCGGCCTGGCGGTGTCGGCCATCTTCACCTGGAAGACAGGTCGTGCCGAGAACTTCTTCCTCCCCGGCCTGCTCACCAATCTCGCCTACGGCACGGCCTTCCTTGTCTCGATCCTGGTGAGCTGGCCGCTTCTGGGCATCGCGATGGGCTACCTGGCCTCCGAGGGCACAGCCTGGCGCCGCGAGCCGGCACTTCGTCGTTCGTATGCCGCGGCGAGCTGGCTCTGGGTGCTGCTCTTCTTCGGTCGCGTGATTGTCCAGACCCCGCTCTACCTTGCCGGCTGGGTCACGGCGTTGGGCATCGTGAAGATCGTGATGGGCTGGCCGCTCTTCCTGGCTGCCGCGTACTTCACCTATCGAGTGCTCGCGCCGATCCTGGAAGCCAGGCGCGCGGCGAAGGCGTCAGAGGTGCCCGAGTAGGCGCTGCAGCTCTGCTTCCTGATCGGGGGAGGCCACGAACAGCAGCTCGTCGCCCGAGTCGAGCGGATCATCGGCCGACGGCGCGAAGACGCGCGGCCCGCGCACGATGGCCACGAGAGCAGTGTCGGTCGGCCAGTTCTGATCGCCCACGCGGTGTCCGACGACAGGGGAGTCCGACGACAGCGTGATCTCGACGAGGTTCGCGTCGCCCTGCCGGAAGGTGAACAGTCGCACGAGATCGCCGACGCTGACCGCCTCCTCGACGAGTGCCGAGAGCATGCGCGGTGTCGAGACGGCGACGTCGACACCCCAGGACTCATCGAACATCCACTCGTTCTTCGGATGGTTCACGCGCGCGACGACTCGGGGCACGCCGTACTCGGTCTTCGCGAGGAGGGAGATGACGAGATTGACCTTGTCGTCACCGGTGGCCGCCACGACCACCTGGCAGTCGGCAAGCCCGGCCTCGTCGAGTGCCGAGATCTCGCAGGCATCGGCGGTGATGAAAGTCGTGCCCTCGACGCCACCGCGTCCGGCAAGTGAGCCATCACGGTCGATCAGCAGGACGTTGTGCCCGTTGCCCACGAGCTCACGGGCAATGGCGCGACCGACCTTGCCGGCGCCGGCAATCGCTACTCGCATCAGGAGGCCTCCGGACCGTTCTCGAATACGCGCTCGACCTTCTCGCGATCACCGGGCGCATACAGGGCGTGCACGAGGTCTCCGTCCTGGAGCACGGTGTAGCTCTGGGGAAGAAGGGCATCGCCGTAACGCGTAAGGAAAGCGATGCGAGCGCCGGTCGCGGCCTCGATCTCGGTGGTCGAACGGCCGATCCAGGCCTGCCCCACATGCACCTCGGCCAGGCACATGGTGCCGCTGGGATCGCGGTATTCCTCCTGCGCGCCCATGGGCAGCACTCGGCGCAGGATCTGGCCTGCTGTCCAGGCGACCGTGGCGACGGTGGGGATGCCCAGGCGTTCGTAGATCTCTGCCCGACGCGGGTCGTAGATGCGGGCCACCACGCGCTCGACGCCATAGGTCTCGCGGGCCACGCGTGCACCGAGGATGTTGCTGTTGTCGCCGCTCGAGACCGCGGTGAAGGCATGGGCGCGCTCGATGCCGGCCGCCTCCAAGGTCTCGCGATCGAAGCCGACGCCGGTGACGGTCAGTCCGCGGAAGTGGGCGCCCAGTCGACGAAAGGCGCTGGCGTCCTGGTCGACGACCGCAACTGAATGACCGAGGTCATCGAGGCTATGGGCCAGCAGGGACCCGACTCGGCCGCAGCCCATGATCACGATGTGCACGCCCTGAACGCTACACGGCTCCGGTGTCGGCCCGGCGAAGCCCGCGGGAATAGCATCTGCGTGTGCCGGTCTCCGAGGGTGTCAAGCGCCTGCTCCTGGGCAGGGCGCTGCGCAGTGATCGACTCGGCGATACCGAGCTCCCCAAGCGCATTGCGCTCCCAGTCTTCGCCAGTGACGCCCTGTCGTCCAACGCCTATGCCACCCAGGAGATCCTGCTCACCCTGTCGCTGGGTGGAGTCGCGCTCTACTCGTACGGTGCCTGGATCGCCGCCCTGGTCGTCATCGTCTACTTCACGGTCGTGGCGTCGTATCGCCAGAACGTCCACGCGTATCCCAGCGGCGGAGGTGACTACGAGGTCGTCACGGTCAACCTCGGGCCGAAGTGGGGAGTCTTCGTCGCGAGCGCGCTGCTCATCGACTACGTGCTCACGGTAGCGGTCTCCATCACCTCGGCCGTGCAGAACCTCGGCTCCACCATCCCGTTCGTCGGCGCGAATCCGGTGGCCTTCTCGGTGGCCTTCATCATCCTGATCACGCTCCTCAACCTGCGTGGGGTGAAGGAGTCGGGTGCGTTCTTCGCCATCCCCGTGTACTTCTTCGTCGGCTCGATCTTCATCATGATCGGCTACGCGGTGTTCAACCTCATCATGGGCAATCCCATGGTCGCGGAGAGCGCGAACTGGACCATCAACGCCGAGAGCAACTTCGCCGGTGCCGCGCTGATCTTCCTCCTGGCCAAGGCGTTCTCCTCCGGCACCACGGCGCTGACGGGCATCGAGGCCATCGCCAACGGGGTGCCCGCCTTCAAGAAGCCCAAGAGCAAGAATGCGGCCACGACACTGCTTCTCCTCGCCGTGATGTCGATGGCGATGTTCGCCGGCATTACGTGGCTCGCGCTCAAGACGGGCGTCAAGTACGCCGAGAACGTGAAGGACATCGTCGGGCTTCCCGCCGGGCAGGAGCAGAAGACCGTCATCGTCCAGGTCGCCGATGCCGTGTTCCACAACTCGCACGTGGTCGTCCTGATCATCGCGATCGCCACTGCGGTGATCCTCGTGCTTGCCGCGAACACTGCCTTCAACGGCTTCCCGGTCATGGGCTCGGTGCTCGCCAAGGACGGCTACCTGCCCCGGCAGCTGCATACTCGAGGCGATCGCCTGGCCTTCAGCAACGGCATCCTCACCCTCGCCGGCCTCGCCTTGGTCCTGGTCGTGATCTATCAGGCGAATCCCAGCAGCCTGATCAACCTGTACGTGATCGGCGTCTTCGTCTCGTTCACGCTCAGCCAGCTCGGCATGATCAAGCACTGGACCCGCCATCTCAAGTCGACTACCGACAAGGCGGAGCGAGCGCGCATGATGCGCTCACGGCTCGTCAACTCCTTCGGCTTCGTGATGACCTCTGCCGTGCTCGTCATCGTGCTCTCGACCAAGTTCACCAAGGGTGCATGGCTGGTCGTCGTCGCGATGCCGGTCATCTACTTCATCATGCAGCGCATCCACGGCCACTACGAGAAGGTGCGTCGCGAGCTGGCCACCACCGATGACGACCGCATGATGCTGCCCGCGCGCGTGCACACGCTCGTGCTGGTCTCCAAGATCCACAAGCCGACTCTGCGCGCACTCGCATACGCCCGTGCAACTCGACCCACCGTGCTCGAGGCGATCACGGTCAACGTCGACGATGCCGAGACCGCGGCGCTCGAGGCGGAGTGGGAGCGGCGCGAGATCCCCGTGGCGCTCAAGGTGCTCGACTCCCCGTATCGCGAGATCACCCGACCCGTGATCACGTACGTGAAGGAGCTTCGCTCCGGCAATCCGAATGACATCGTCACGATCTTCATCCCCGAGTACGTGGTCGGACACTGGTGGGAGCAGCTCCTGCACAACCAGTCGGCCCTCCGCCTCAAGTCACGCCTGCTCTTCACCCCGGGCGTCATGGTGACCAGCGTCCCCTGGCAGTTGGAGTCGAGCGAGCTCGTGATCGACCGCGAAGGGTGAAAGAGCCCGTAAGCCGCGGCGACCTCATAGAGGTGCGCATCGGCCCCATCGCCCACGGTGGTCATTTCATCGCTCACTGGGGCGGACGCACGTTCTTCGTGCGTCACGCCATCCCCGGCGAGCTCGTGCGCGCACGGGTTACCGATGTCACGTCCAAGATCAGTCGTGCCGATGCGGTGGAGATTCTCGAGCCGGCGGAAGCCCGTGTGCCCGTGGCGTGCGCCGTGGCCGGCCCCGGTGGCTGCGGCGGCTGCGACTTCCCGCACATCGAGCCTTCAGTGCAGCGCCAGCTCAAGACCACGGTGCTGCGCGACGCCCTGATGAGGCAAGGTGGTCTCGACGCCGGCGATGTCGAGGGCTTCGCGGTCGAGGCGTTGGGCGCCGAGGCTCTCGGATGGCGCTCGCGCGTGCGCTGGAGCATTGGTCCGGACGGCCGGCCGGGCATGCATCGTCATCGTTCCTCCGAGATCGTGCCCACGACCACGTGCCTGCTCGGGATGCCGTCGATCTCCCGGGTCGCCGATGTCGACGCGTCGGAGTCGATCACGATGGTGCAGGGCAGCGACGACGAGATCACCGTGATCACCGACGGCCAGGTCGTGGCCGGTCGAAGTCGCGTGGCCGAGCGCGTGCGCGACGACGAATGGCGTATCTCGGCGAAGGGCTTCTGGCAGGTGCATCCCGCACTGGCGGAGCGACTGGTCGACCTGGTCTGCTCAACGGCAGGTACCGGCGAGCACTGGTGGGATCTCTACTCAGGCGCCGGCCTGTTCAGCCGTTACCTGGCAGAAGTCGTCGGTGACGGAAGCGTCGACTCCGTGGAGTCCTACACCGCCTCCGTGCGCGATGCGCGGCGCAATCTTCATGACCACCGACAGGTGAGAGTGCATGAGTCGGATGTCGCGACCTGGCTCGAGACCGCCCCGGGGCGTCCCGACGGAGTCGTGCTCGATCCGCCGAGGAGCGGAGCGGGGGAGAAGGTCGTGACCCTGATCGCCGAGCGGCAGCCACGCACGGTGGTCTATGTGGCCTGCGATCCGGTTGCCTTCGGTCGCGATCTGGCGACCTTCCGGGCGCAGGGCTATCGCCTTACCGGCCTGACCGCCCTCGATGCCTTCCCCATGACCCATCACTTCGAGACCGTGGCAACCCTCACGGCTGAGATTGATGGACGTCCGATAATCTGAGGGAAATTCCGGCAACGAGAGGGCTCATCGTGGCGAGCAAGGACAGTTTCGGCGCACAGGGACAGCTGCAGGTCGGCAGCCAGTCGTACGAGATCTTCCGGATCTCCGCTGTCGAGGGCTCTGCCCGCCTGCCGTTCACGCACAAGGTGCTGCTCGAGAACTTGCTGCGCACCGAAGACGGCGCGAATGTCACGCGCGAGACCATTGCCGCCCTCGGCTCCTGGGATCCCTCGGCCGAGCCCACCGACGAGATCCAGTTCACCCCGGCCCGCGTGGTCATGCAGGACTTCACCGGCGTTCCTGTCGTCGTCGACCTCGCCACCATGCGCGAGGCTGTCACTGACCTCGGCGGAGATCCGTCCAAGATCGAGCCGCTGGCACCCGCCGAGCTCGTCATCGACCACTCGGTCATCGCCGACTACTTCGGCACTCCTGATGCCGAGAGCCTGAACGTTGCGCTCGAGTACGACCGCAACCGCGAGCGCTACCAGTTCCTGCGCTGGGGCCAGGGTGCCTTCGAGGAGTTCAAGGTCGTGCCGCCGGGCACCGGCATCGTGCACCAGGTCAACATCGAGAATCTCGCGCGCGTGATCATGGCGCGCGGCGGCCAGGCGTACCCCGACACTGTCGTGGGCACCGATTCGCACACCACGATGGTCAACGGCCTGGGCGTGCTCGGCTGGGGCGTCGGCGGTATCGAGGCCGAGGCCGCGATGCTCGGCCAGCCCGTCTCCATGCTCATCCCGCGCGTCGTCGGCTTCAAGCTCTCCGGTGAGCTGCCCGCGGGCACGACGGCCACTGATCTCGTCCTCACCATCACCGAGATGCTGCGCAAGCACGGTGTCGTCGGCAAGTTCGTCGAGTTCTACGGCAAGGGCGTCGGTGCCGTGCCGCTGGCCGACCGCGCGACCATCGGCAACATGAGCCCCGAGTATGGCTCGACCGCCGCGATCTTCCCGATCGACGAAGCCACCACCGATTACCTGCGCCTGACCGGCCGCAGCGCCGAGCAGATCGCACTCGTCGAGGCCTACGCCAAGGAGCAGGGCCTGTGGCACGACGCCGATCACGAGCCCACGTACTCCGAGTACCTCGAGCTCGACCTCTCGACGGTCGTGCCGTCGCTGGCCGGCCCGAAGCGCCCGCAGGATCGCGTACTGCTGAGCGAGTCGAAGTCGGCCTTCGAGAAGGCGCTGCCGGCGTTCACCAAGGCTCCCGGCGCCTCCGCGGCTGCCACCATCGACGGCGAGAAGGTTGTCATCCGTAACGGCGCCGTCGCGATCGCGGCCATCACGTCGTGCACCAATACCTCGAATCCCTCGGTCATGATCGGCGCGGGCATCCTGGCGAAGAAGGCCGTCGAGCGCGGCCTCACCCGTGCCCCGTGGGTCAAGACCACCCTCGGCCCCGGCTCCAAGGTCGTCACCGACTACTACGACAAGGCCGGCCTGAGCCCGTACCTCGACAAGCTCGGCTTCGCTGTCATTGGCTACGGCTGCACGATCTGCATCGGCAACTCCGGCCCGCTGATCCCCGAGGTCAGCGCTGCGGTCAACGAGGCTGATCTCGCCGTGGTCTCGGTGCTCTCGGGCAACCGCAACTTCGAGGGTCGCATCAACCCCGACATCAAGATGAACTACCTCGCCTCGCCGCCGCTGGTGGTCGCCTACGCGATCGCCGGCACCATGGACATCGATCTCGCGACCGAGCCGCTCGGCCTCGATCCCGAGGGCAAGCCCGTGTTCCTGGCCGATATCTGGCCGAGTGCCACCGAGGTGCAGGCCACGATCGACGCCACGATCGACGCCGACATGTTCACCAACCGCTACAAGGATGTCTTCGCCGGCGACTCGCGCTGGCAGTCACTGCAGACTCCGAGCGGCGATCGCTTCGCCTGGGATCCGCAGAGCACCTACGTGCGCAAGCCTCCGTACTTCGAGGGCATGGGCAAGACCCCGTCGCCGGTCACCGACATCACGGGCGCACGCGTGCTCGCGAAGCTCGGCGACTCGGTCACGACCGATCACATCTCACCCGCGGGCAACATCAAGGCCGACAGCCCGGCGGGCAAGTACCTGGCTGCGCACGGTGTCGACAAGGCCGACTTCAACTCCTACGGCTCGCGTCGTGGCAATCACGAGGTGATGATCCGCGGCACGTTCGCGAACATCCGCCTGCGCAACCTCATGCTCACCGATGTCGAGGGTGGCTTCACGGTCGACTTCTCGAATGCCGATAACGAGATCGTTCCGATCTTCGACGCGGCCGAGAACTACGCCAAGGCGGGCACTCCGCTGGTGATCCTCGCCGGCAAGGAGTACGGCTCCGGCTCGAGTCGTGACTGGGCGGCCAAGGGCACCGCACTGCTGGGCGTGAAGGCAGTCATCGCCGAGTCATACGAGCGCATCCACCGCTCGAACCTGATCGGCATGGGCGTCATCCCGCTGCAGTTCCAGGCCGGCCAGAATGCCGAGTCGCTGGGCCTGCAGGGTGATGAGGTCTTCACGATTCGCGGCATCGAGGAGCTCAACAGCGGCACCACGCCGCGCGAGGTCTCGGTCGAGGCTGTGGCCGCCGATGGTCGCACTTGCGAGTTCACTGCACTGGTGCGCATCGATACGCCGGGCGAGGCCGACTACTACCGCCACGGCGGCATCCTGCAGTACGTCCTGCGTTCGCTGCTCTAGTCATGAGTGCCGGCTGGCCGCAGGATCTCGTTCCTGTTGTCGCGCCGGATTTCCTCGATCGCGCGATCGGCTGGCTCCTCGACCGAGGTCCGGCCGATCTGCGCACCTCTCCGTTGCGTGCGTACCCGCTCGCGCTGGCGTTCCTCGTCGAGCATCATTGCGAGGCGGATGTCCAGGCCACTCGCGAGGCGTACCGGCATGCGCGCGCCGAGTTGGGCGCCCATGTCAGCGCTGCCGAGCTCACGGTGATCCAGCAGGCGCTCGAGGCACAGGGAGCCCGGGCACTGGCCACCCGGCGTGAGGTGGCCCTCGTGCGCGAGGCCGTCGAACAGGTGGTCGGCGCTCACGGGGCCTAGACTCCAGGGGTGTCGAATGGTGGTCGCCCGAGCCTGATCGAGGGCATTCATGACCCTCGTGACCTGCGTGCGCTCTCCCCGGAGCAACTGCCGCAACTGGCATCCGAGATTCGCTCCTTCCTGGTCGAGAAGGTGTCGGCCACCGGCGGCCATCTCGGCCCCAACCTCGGTGTCGTCGAGCTGAGCATCGCCCTGCACCGCGTCTTCATCAGTCCCGACGATGCGATCATCTGGGACACCGGCCACCAGGCCTACGTGCACAAGATCCTCACTGGCCGAGCAGGGGAGTTCGACACCCTGCGCCAGGAAGATGGCCTCTCCGGATATCCGAGCCGCTCCGAGAGCGTGCATGACCTCGTCGAGAACTCACATGCCTCCACCGCGATCTCCTACGCCGATGGCCTCGCGAAGGCCTGGGAGCAGCGCGGACTGCTCGGCACTCACCACGTGGTCGCCATCATCGGCGATGGCGCACTCACGGGCGGCATGGCGTGGGAGGCCCTGAACAACATCGCGGGCAGTGATCGCCAGGTGATCATCGTCGTCAACGACAACGGTCGCTCCTACTCGCCGACTATCGGTGGCCTTGCTCATCATCTCTCGACCTTGCGCACCACCGATGGGTACGAACGGTTCATGGCCTGGGGCAAGCGCGTGCTGCATCGCACGCCGGTACTCGGCCACACCGTCTACGGTGCGCTGCACGGCATGAAGAAGGGCGTCAAGGACATCGTCGCCCCGCAGGGCATGTTCGAGGATCTCGGCCTGAAGTACGTGGGTCCGGTCGATGGCCACGACGAGCTCGAGCTCGAGCACGCGCTTCGACGCGCCAAGGATTTCCCGGGCCCTGTCATCGTGCATGCGATCACCCAGAAGGGTCGCGGCTACGCGCCGGCCGAGCAGGATGAGGCCGAGAAGTTCCACGGTGTCGGAGTCATCGATCCCGATACGGGTAAGCCGATCACGACGAGCGGGCCCACCTGGACAAATACGTTTGGCGAGGAGATGCTCCTCATCGGCGCCGAGCGCCCTGATGTCGTGGCCATCACCGCGGCCATGCTCGGCCCCACCGGCCTTAATTCGTTTGCGCGTCAGTTCCCCACGCGCACGTTCGACGTCGGCATCGCCGAGCAGCATGCGGCCACGAGCGCTGCGGGTCTGGCCATGGGCGGCGCTCATCCCGTCGTGGCCCTGTATGCGACCTTCCTGAATCGTGCCTTCGACCAGGTGCTCTTCGATTGCGCCCTGCACGGTCTCGGCGTCACGTTCGCCCTCGATCGCGCGGGTATCACCGGCGATGACGGCGCGAGCCACAACGGCATCTGGGATCTCTCCATGCTCGGTGTCATTCCGGGCATCCGCGTAGCCGCGCCGCGCGATGCGGCATCACTGCGGTCGCTGCTGCGCGAGGCTGTTGCCGTGAACGATGCCCCCACGGTCGTGCGCTATCCCAAGGGCGCGGTCGGCCCCGACATTGCCGCACTCGAGAGCCATGCGGGCTACGACCTGCTGTCTCGCCATGGCGAGGGAGAGGTGCTGGTCGTCGGCATCGGCGCGATGGCTGCGGTCGCGGTCGACGTCGGCGAGCGGCTCTCCGCACAGGGCTACGGCGCTCACGTTGTCGATCCCCGCTGGGTGAAGCCCCTGCATGCCGATCTCGTCGCGCTGGCTCGTACGGCCACGCTGGTGATCGTGGTCGAGGATGGCATCCGCCAGGGCGGTATCGGCTCCGCGCTGACCCAGGCGATGAACGACAGCGGCATCGATACCCCGATTCGCACCTTCGGTATCGACCGCGGCTTCCTGCCTCAGGCCAAGCGCGCCCGGCTTCTCGCCGAGGCAGGACTCACCGCTCAGGACATCACGCGCAGCATCATCGAGACCCTTGCCAGTCGCGCCGAGTCCGATGTGCGCGAGACCACCTCGCAGCCGCTGGGCGAGTAAGCGCGTCGGCTAGGCCGGCAGTGAGGCAATGCCGGGGGCCAGGAATCTCTTTCCGTTGACCCGCTCCGAGGCACCGCAGCGATCGAGATACGGCGTGATGCCGCCGTTGGCGAATGGCCACCCGGCGCCGAGGATCATGCAGAGGTCGATGTCCTCCGGTGCGATGACCACGCCCTCGTCGAGCATGCGACGTGCTTCGTCGGCGAGCGCATCGAGTGCACGCTCGCGCACCTGCTCGGCGGTGAGCGGGCTATCGCCACGCACGAAGAGTGCCTCGACCTCAGGGTCGATCACCTGGCCTCCGGTTCCTGTCTTCTTCCAGATGCCGGTCTTGCCCGCCTCGACGAGTCGGCGCATGTTGTCGGATACATAGAACCGATCCGGGAAGGCTGCGTGCATGGTCTCGGAGACATGGAAGGCCACGGCCGGACCCACGAGTGCCAGAAGCGCGAACGGCGACATCGGAAACGCGAGCGGCTGCATGGCCTCATCGGCCACGGTGAAGTCGGTGCCCTCATCGACAGCGCGGGTGATCTCGCCCAGGAATCGGGTGAGCAGGCGGTTGACGACGAATGCGGGCGCATCCTGCACGAGCACGCACGACTTCTTCAGGGCCTTGCCGACGGCGAACGCGGTGGCCACCGTCGCGTCGTCGCTCTGTCGGGCGCGAGCGATTTCCAGGAGCGGCATCACGGCGACCGGATTGAAGAAGTGGAAGCCCACGACGCGCTCGGGATGGGCGAGTCCATCGGCCATGGCAGTGACCGACAGTGATGACGTATTGGTGGCGAGGATGCACGTATCCGAGACGACCTTCTCGAGCTCGGCGAATACGGCCTTCTTGACGCTGAGGTCCTCGAAGACCGCCTCGATGACGAAGTCGGCGTCAGCGAACGCGCTCTTGTCAGTGACTCCGCTGACGAGGGCGGTGAGCCGATTGGCCTTGTCGGCGCTCAGGCGGCCCTTCTCGACGAGTGTCGCGATCTCCTTGTGCACGTAGGCGACACCCTTGTCGACGCGTTCCTGGTCAAGGTCGGTCATGACCACGGGTACCTCGAGCCGACGGGCGAAGAGCAGCGCGAGCTGGCTGGCCATGAGTCCGGCGCCGACGATGCCGACCTTGGTCACGGGGCGTGCCAGAGCCTTGTCGGGCGCACCGGCGGGCCGCTTCGCGCGCTTCTGCACGAGGTTGAACGAGTACAGCGACGCACGCACGGCATCGCTCATGACCAGATCGGCCAGGGCTTCATCCTCGGCCGCGAAACCCTCGTCGCGCGTGCGCGACTTGGCGCCGGCGACGAGATCGAGGGCGCGGTACGGAGCCGCGAGTGCGCCATGGAAGCGCGAGTCGAGCTGGGCCTTGGCACCGCCGATGATCATGTCCCACATGCCGTGATTGGGCTCCTGGCGCTTGACCGTGATCTCGCCGGTGAGCACCTTGGCCGCCCACAGCATGGACTGCTCGAGGAAATCGGCCGGCTCGAAGAGCGCATCGGCAATCCCGAGGCGCTTGGCATCGGCAGGCTTCATCTGCTTGTTCATGGTGAGTGCGTTGGTGAGGATCACCTCGAGGGCATCGATCGGGCCGACGAGATTCGGGAGAAGGTAGGCACCGCCCCAGCCGGGGATGATTCCGAGGAATACCTCGGGCAGCGAGAGCGCCGCGGCACCGGTCGACACGGTGCGATACGTGCAGTGAAGGGCGATCTCCAGCCCACCGCCCATGGCTGCGCCATTGACGAAGGCAAAGCTGGGTACCGACAACTCGCCGAGTCGGCGGAACGCCTCGTGACCCGCGCGCCCGACGGCGAGGGCCTCGTCGCGGGTGGTGATCATCGCCATGGCCGAGAGGTCAGCACCGACGGCGAAGATGAAGGGCTTTCCGGTGAGACCGACAGCGACGATGTCGTCCATGGCCTGCACCTGGTCGATGGCGGCATTGAGCTCCATCAGGCCCTGCGCGCCGAAGGTGGTCGGACGCGTGTGATCGAGATCGTTGTCGAGGGTGATGAGTGCCATGCGTCCTGCGGCCAGGGGCAGGTCGAAGACGCGCACACGTGCATGCGTGACCACCTCAGCGGGCAGGCCCTCGGCCATCACGGGTGTCTCGCTCATCACTTGCTCCCTGCGTAGTTGACGTTCTCCCAGATCACGGTGCCGCCCATGCCCAGGCCGATGCACATCGTGGTGAGGCCATAGCGGGCGGCGGGATTCATCTCGAAATCCCTGGCGAGATACGACATGAGTCGGATGCCGCTGGAGGCGAGCGGATGGCCGACGGCGATCGCGCCGCCGAGCGGGTTCACGCGCGGATCCTCGTCATCGATTCCGAAGTGATCGGTGAACGCGAGCACCTGCACGGCGAAGGCCTCGTTGATCTCGAAGAGGTCGATGTCGGAGATCGACAGGCCTGCGCGCCGCAGGGCCTTCTCGGTGCTGGGCACCGGACC
>JBEGLG010000073.1:0-16953 GCA_041183645.1 Actinomycetota bacterium
CGGCGCGCGAGCAGTCGCTGATGTCACGCACGAAGATCATCGTCTTCGGCTATCCCATAGTCGAACTGATCGCACTGTGGCTCGTAGCCCAGTGGATCGGCTGGGGGAGCGCAATCATCCTCCTCCTGCTCGGCATTCCCGTCGGGTTCATCATCATGGGCAAGGCCTCCCGCAGGCGTCCCGTGTGGTTCCTCGCCGGACTTCTCGTGGCAATCCCGGGATTCGTGACCGATGTCATCGGTCTGGTGCTGCTGCTGCCGCCCATTCAGCGTTCACTGGAACGACGTGGCAGAAGCTGGCTGGAGTCCAACGTGACCTTCTTGGATTTCTCCGGGGGATCAGCGCAGATGCGTAGCCCTTTCGATACCGGTGACGTGATTCCCGGAACAGTGCTCCATGACGGTGACACTGACGAGCCCGGACATGACGATGGCCCCCCATCAGGGAGGCCATCGATCACGGGCTGATATTTATGCAGTGCGAGCCAGTTGGGGCTCCTCGGCGTGAATCTCGGCCAGTCGCTCCGCCATCAGCTTCTCAAGGTCGGCGATAGTTCGCCTCTCCATGAGCATGTCCCAGTGGCTGCGGACGTGCTTGGCGGGCGTGAGATCCGGCTCGGCCATGTTGGGGACGCTATGGGCGGCCTTCGCCTGACGACCGCAGCGGCACGACCAGTCGAGCGGAATCTCCTCGGCCTCGACGAAGAACGGCACCAGGGTCGCGTGGCCCTTCTCGCACTCGTAGCGAACGATGCAGCGCTCAGCGGGCTCGACGTTGTCATCGCGCTCGTAGCTCAGGGCTCCGAGACGGGTTCCTCGCATTGAGGTGTCCTGGATCATGGGAACTCCTTTCCTTGCATCGGGTGGTGCTTGTCATGTCTGACGAGCACGGGTTACCCGCGCGTTCCCGCTCGAAACCAGATCTGAACACCATTTACATGGTCTTTACCTGAGGGCCGTATCTGCATGAGAAACGCCGATAACGTACATTATGTCACATTAGAGAATCGCCCACGAGGAGGGAAATCCCCCGTGGAAGCTCCCTCAGGAGCTGGCGAGCTCCTCCGGCCTAGGGCAGCTGCACACCAGATTGCGGTCGCCGTAGGCGCCATCGATACGGCGTACGGGCGGCCAGTACTTGTCGAGGCGCAGGCCGTCGACCGGGAAGGCACCCAGGCGTGCCGGGTACGGATGACTCCAGTCGCCGATCAGGCAGTCGGCCGTGTGGGGCGCATTGTGCAGGGGATTGTCGTCGAGGGGCCAGGTACCCGCTCCCACGGCGTCGATCTCCCCCTTGATGGCGATCATGGCGTCGCAGAAACGATCCAGCTCGATGAGGTCCTCGGACTCCGTGGGCTCGACCATCAAGGTGCCGGCAACCGGGAACGACATGGTCGGGGCATGGAACCCATAGTCGATCAGTCGCTTGGCGATGTCGTCGACGCTCACGCCCGTCGCAGCGGTAATCCCCCGCACATCCAGGATGCACTCATGGGCCACCAGGCCGTTCTCGCCCGTGTAGAGAACCGGGTAATGATCCCCTAGGCGCTTGGCGATGTAATTCGCCGAGGCAATCGCAACCTGCGTGGCCTTGAGCAGCCCGTCGGGACCCATGAGGCGGATGTAGGCGTAGGGAATGGGCAGGATGGCCGCGCTGCCCCAGGGAGCCCCGCTCACCGGCCCGGTGCCGCCGTCGACGTCTCCCCTGCCGCTCGGCCCGCATTCCGGACGCAGCGGGTGCGAGGGCAGGTACGGGGCCAGGTGCGCACGCACGGCCACCGGGCCCACGCCCGGGCCGCCGCCGCCGTGCGGAATGCAGAAGGTCTTATGCAGGTTCAGGTGCGAGACATCGGCGCCGAACTTGCCCGGCTTGGCGAGCCCGACCAGGGCATTGAGGTTGGCTCCGTCGACGTACACCTGTCCCCCGGCGTCGTGCACCATCGCGCAGATATCGGTCACGGCGGTCTCGAATACACCGTGGGTCGAGGGGTAGGTGATCATCAGCGCGGCGAGGTTCGCAGCATGAGCATCGATCTTCGACCGGAGGTCGTCGACATCGACGTTGCCGTTGTCGTCGCATGCGACAACCACGACCTTCATTCCGGCCATGACAGCACTGGCCGCATTGGTGCCGTGCGCGCTGCTCGGGATCAGGCAGACATCACGGTGGGTGTCACCGTTCGCGAGGTGGAATCCGCGGATGGCCAGCAGGCCGGCGAACTCACCCTGCGACCCGGCGTTGGGCTGAACCGAGACGGCGTCGTAGCCCGTGACCTCGGCGAGCATGCGCTCGAGCGACTGGATCATCTCGACGTAGCCTGCCGCCTGGTCGATCGGAGCGAACGGATGAACGGAGGCGAACTCCGGCCAGGTGATCGGCTCCATCTCGGTCGTCGCATTCAGCTTCATCGTGCAGGAGCCCAGCGGGATCATCGCGCGGTCGAGCGCGATATCGCGATCGGCGAGCTTGCGCAGGTAGCGCAGCATCGAGGTCTCGTTGTGATGGGTGTTGAACACCGGGTGCGACATGAACGGACTCGTGCGCAGCAGTGCTGCGGGAAGGTCGAGGTCATCGGTGATGCCTAGCGAGGCAACTGTCGGCGCCGCTCCCCCGACTACCGAGGCGAATGCCGTCAGCAGTTCATTGACGTGGCTCTCGGTGGTGACCTCATCAGTGGTGACACTCACGGTGTCGGCATCGATGAGTCGGATATTGATGCCCCGCTCGAGTGCTGCTGCAACGAGTGCGGCACCGTTGCCCGCTGAGGTGAGTCGCACGGTGTCGAAGAATGAACTCTCGACTGCGGTGATACCCAGAAGCCCTGCGCCTGCTGCGATCGCACGCGCGTAGCGGTGTACACGCTGCGCGATCTCGGTAAGACCGGCGGGGCCGTGATACGCGCCGTACATCGAGGCGATGACCGCCAGAAGCACCTGTGCGGTGCAGATATTGCTCGTGGCCTTCTCGCGGCGGATGTGCTGCTCACGAGTCTGGAGTGCCAGTCGGTACGCGGGATGTCCGTCGGCATCGACACTGACTCCGACCAATCGACCCGGCATGCTGCGCTCGAGACCTGCACGCACCGACATGAACCCGGCGTGCGGACCGCCGAATCCCATGGGGACGCCGAAACGCTGAGCTGAGCCGACGACGACATCGGCGCCCCACTCCCCCGGCGGGGTGAGCAGGGTGAGTCCGAGAAGATCGACGGTGACAATCACGAGCGCCTTGCGTGCATGCACGGCATCGGCAAGTGCGCGCATGTCACGCACGGAGCCTGAGGTGCCGGGGTAGCTCAGAAGTACGCCGCTGAAATCTCCGTCAGGCAGCGGCTGCGTGACATCGATCAACTCGATCACGGCGCCGAGGGGCTCAGCGCGAGTCTGGAGGACGGCGATGGTCTGCGGGTGCGTATCGGAGTCGACCAGGAGTCGCATGACATTCTTCGGGCCGCTGCGGAAGGCGATCGCCATGGCTTCGGCAGCTGCAGTGGGCTCGTCGAGTAGAGACGAACCGGCCACCGGGAGGCCGGTGAGATCCTCGATCAGTGTCTGGAAGTTGAGTAGCGCCTCGAGACGCCCCTGCGAGATCTCCGGCTGATACGGCGTGTACGCGGTGTACCAGGCAGGGCTCTCGAGCACATTGCGCTTGATGACACCGGGAATGATCGTGTCGGCATATCCGAGCCCGATCATCGAGGTCACTACCCGGTTGCGCGAAGCGAGCTCGCGGAGCTCGGCAGTCACTTCGGGTTCGGTGCGCCCGGCAGGGATCTTCAGCGCCTCGCGCCAGCGAATCACGCCCGGAACAACGGCGTCGCTCAGATCGTCAAGACTGCTGTAGCCGATGGCCGACAGCATGCGTGCGAGCGCCTGCTCATCCGGGCCGATGTGTCGGTCGACGAACGGGGTGCTGGAAGGCGTCGGCATTGCTGACCTCTCGGGCGCATCGGAGTAGCGGCCACGGCGTGACCACTCTCCCCCTCTGTCTTCCGCGCACCGCGCGACCTGAGAGCTTCACCGCTTGCGCGGCTTTCACCGTCGGTGGGGAATTTCTTCCCGCCTTCCAGAGATGCCTTCCCCACACGGTCCGGGTGCCTGAGAGATTGTCGGGGAGACTTGCTCCTTCGGCGCTGTGACTGCTCGCGCAGCTCAGCTCTCCCGTGCAGGGTCGATCAGCCCCCCAAGCCTATCGGCCGAAGAGCGAATCGCACGCTGGGCTAGCTGGCGGCGCGGCGAGCGCGGCGAGCAGCAAGCTCATCGCCGGCGGTCGGCGGTAGTGAGACCTCGCCGTCGGGGTTCTCGCCGGGCAGGGTGGCCAAGGTGCCCTCGACCTCGCGCCAGACACTGCCGACGGCAATGCCGAACACGCCTTGTCCGCCACGGACCAGGTCGACCACCTCATCGGCACTTCGGCACTCGTAGATGCTCGCGCCATCGCTCATGAGGGTGATGCGCGAGAGATCGTCTCCCCCGCGCTGGTCCAGGTGCTCGACCGCGGCGCGGATGTTGGGAAGCGAGACGCCCGTGTCGATCAGTCGCTTCACGATGCGCAGGATCAAGATGTCGCGGAATCCGTACAGACGCTGGGTGCCCGACCCGCTGGCGTCGCGGATCGAGGGGGTGACCAGGCCGGTACGAGCCCAGTAGTCGAGCTGGCGATAGGTGATGCCTGCCGCTGCACACGCGATCGGGCCGCGGTAGCCGATATTGGCGGGCAGGGGCCGCAGTTCGGCGTCGTCGAAGAGTGCGCTCTGACCTGACACGGACTCGTGATCGTTGACGTTCATTCAGCCTCCTGGTGAGACGACTCTCCCACACCAGCCAGCGCGGGGGAAGTCGCGTATTTGCTGTTACGGAAGTTACGCATGTGAAACTCGAGGGTCAATTCGAGAAGCGGCGTGTCGCCGACGTAAGTCTGAGCCTGTACTTGAGGGTTCGACCGGACCTAGGACAGCTCGCCGAAGTCCTCGGGAGACACCTGATCTAAGAACTCGCGGAACTTCTCGACTTCGTCCTCGGCCGGGATCTCGGCATCCGGAATATCGACTCCGGCCTCGTCGAGGAGGTCATCGGCTCCCCAGATCGGAACCTGGGTCCGCAGTGCCAAGGCGATGGCATCGGAGGGCCGGGCACTGACCTCGATCCCACTGGCGAAGTGCAGGGTGGCGAAGAAGACGCCATCCTTCAGGCCGGTGATGCGCACCTCGGTGAGCTGAGATCCGACCGCCTCCAGGACGCTCACGAAGAGGTCGTGGGTCAGAGGTCGTGGCGGCACGACACCTTGCTGTGCGAAGGCAATCGCGGTGGCCTCGACGGCGCCGACCCAGATCGGCAGGTAGCGCTCGCCCTCGGTCTCACGCAGCAGGACGATGGGATTGTTGGAGGGCATCTCCATCCGGACACCGACTACCTCGAGAGCGCGCACCGCCTCAGGATACGCGGGTTCAGGCCTTGCCACCACGCACGAGTTCGGCCCTGAGCAGAGCGGCGTGCAATTGGACGAAAAGTGCCGCCAGCTCGCGAATGACCTCCTGCGCCCTGGCGCGGGCATCCTTGTCGCGCGGCTGGCTGAACGGAGTCGCGATCTGCTCGACAAGGCCACTCTCGCGATCGGCCACGACGCGGAAGCTCTTCAGATGCCGCGGCTCGACCCCGAACTCGCTCAGTCGCGAGACCACCGAGCAGATGGCGAGCGCATCTTCGTCGTAGTGCCCTGTCGGGCTGGCCCACACGAGACCGAAGGATTCCAGCGAGGCAACGGTGGCCTCGGGAAGATCCGTGGCCTCGGCCAGCTCGCCGCGAGTCATGCGCACCTTGCCCGCTCCGGGCCGGAAGTCATCAGCACGCATGCCCGTGCCGGCAGTCGTCGTGACAGTCTCGGGCTCGGTCGGATTCTCGAGATGCTCGCGGATGACCTTCAGCGGTAGGTACTGATCACGCTGCAGGGTGAGCACCTTGCGCAACTGCTCGAGGTCGTACTCGGTGAAACGTCGGTATCCGGTGGGCGTGCGCTCGGGAGTGACAAGGCCCTCGGTCTCGAGGAAGCGAATCTTGCTGATGGTGACGTCGGGGAATTCCTTGCGTAGAAGCGACAGCACCTCGCCGATGCTGATCGTGCCCACCACGATGGGGGTGTTGCGCTCCCCCGTGTTGCCGGACGGCATCAGCCTGCGTCGCTCACGAGGAATGCGAAGCGGAACTTGCCGATCTGCAGCTCGTCGCCACCGTTGAGACGGATGTCGTCGACTCGCTTGCGATTGACGTAGGTGCCGTTGAGGCTGCCGGCATCGCGCACGCTCCAGCCCTCAGCGCCATGGCGCAGTTCGGCATGGCGACGGCTCACGGTGATGTCGTCGAGGAAGACATCGGATTCGGGGGTGCGACCGATCGAGACGGTCGTGGAGTCAGCCGAGAGCGGGTATTCAGTGCCCTCGCCGGGGCCGCGGCGCACGACGAGGACGGCCGAGCCATGCGGAATCCGGGTGCTCGTGCCTGCCCCGACTGCTGTGATCGGCCCCGAGGGGTCGGCGGGCTTCATGATGATCGAGGTCATCGATCCCGTGTGGTCGAGTGCGTCGACCGGGCGTCCGCAGCCCGCGCAGAAGTGATCGTCAGTCTCGAGGACGTGACCGCACTGCTGGCAGGTGGACATGATCAGTGGCCCTTCTCGACCAGTTCCCGGTATGCGGCGGCGGTCATGAGGGCGGCAACGGCGTCGGCATCACTGGGTCGTACCTCGATGAGCCAGCCATCGCCGTAGGGATCGGAGTTCATGAGCTCGGGATTTGCCTCGAGTGCTTCGTTGCGGGCGATGACCTCGCCGGAGACGGGCGCGTAGATGTCGCTCACGCTCTTGGTCGACTCCACCTCGCCGCAGGTGTCACCACCGTTGACGATCTCGCCGACAGAAGGAGCGGAGACATAGACGATGTCACCGAGGGAATCCTGCGCGTAGTGCGTGATGCCGATCCGGACATTGCCGTCAGCGCCGGTGCGCACCCACTCGTGCTCGGCCGTGTAGCGAAGGTCCTCGGGGTACATCCACACTCCAGTCGGGTTGTCGTGAGGGAACTCTAACGCACCGGTTCCGGCGCTCCGGGGCTGCCGGAGCCCAGCGCACGGGCAATGGCCAGGTACGAGATTCCTGCCCACCAGTACAGGCCCACTCCCCAGGCGGAGAATGCCCAGCCGAGTGCAGACGCCCAGGTACCGAGGCTGCCGGAGGCCGTGGAGAGCAGGAGGAACGGGAATCCCCAGAGCAGGCAGAAGGTGGCGGCCTTGCCGACAAGGGTCACCGGCAGGGCGAGCATTCCGCGACGCCGCAGATACGGCAGCAGGCACAGGAGCATGATGTCGCGCGCGGCGAGAACGACCACCAGCCACCACGGGATGATGCCCCGGATGGCCAGTCCGATCACTGTCGCGGCGATATAGAGCCGATCGGCGAGCGGATCCAGGAGTGCACCCAGGCGGCTGGTCTGGCCGGTGGCCCGTGCGACGGCTCCGTCGAGCCAGTCACTTATGCCGGCGAGCACGAGCAATGCGAAGGCCCAGCCATCGGCATGCTCGGCGAGCAGCAGCCACAGGAAGAGCGGCACCCCGAGCAGGCGGGCGAAGCTCATCGCATTCGGGATGGTCCACACGCGATCATGCATCGGCGGTATCCGGCTTACGTCGCATGATCCAGATGACGCAGAAGCCGAGGGCCAGTCCCCCGAGTGCCAGGGCGGCCCCGCTGATGGCCAGGATGGTCATGGCCTGTCGTGCATGCGGTGCCGTGTATGTCAGCGAGGCAGTCACCGAGACTGCCGGCGCCCCATCTGCATTGGCGATCGCCACCGTCTGACCGTCTCGAACCTCGATATCTCGCGTCACGCCCGCACCCAGCCACGATGGCGCGGGGCTCCACGGCCCCGCCTCCGCGGCTCCCGGAACATGGGTCAATGACCACGTGCCATGCTCGCGATAGGCCGCATCGATCTCGCGCGAGCCGAGGAAGCTATCGACCTCTGACCTGCCGGCAGAACCGGCCAGGATGGGCGCATCTGAAGTCGACTCCAGGTGCAGTGTCGTGTTGCCGCGCACGGGAAGTACGGGAAGCCGGACTCGAGTCGTGTCGACATCGATGACGACGGCGGAGGATGTCGCGGCTGAGGTGATGGTGCCGAGCGATGTCGATGCAATGCCGTTCGTGCCGAAGGCGGCGTAGACCCAGCCGGCCACTGCGAGCACACTCGCGCCAGCCAGCACCATGAGTGCCGCGAGTATTCCCAGTAGTAGGCGCTTCACCTGTCTCCTCCGTTGACGCGAGACTAACGGAATCGGAAGAGATAGACCGTCGCCACGATGCCGACCAGCACCACGAGTCCGCGCAGTACCGGATCCGGCAGTCGCTTCGCCCAATGCCCTCCGACGTAACCGCCGGGGATCGCGCCCAGGGCGATGCAGGCGGCGACAGCGATATCGACGTGACCGGTCACCAGGAACACCAGTGCGGCCACGAGATTGGCCGCGGCCGCGAAGGCATTCTTCGCGGCGTTCGCCCGTTGGATGTCGGTGTCGTAGCGAATTCCGAACAGTGCGAGAAGCACGATGCCCTGTCCGGCGCCGAAGTATCCGGAGTAGATACCGACCGCGCCTGCATACGGCCACAGTGACTTCGGAAGCTCGGCAGCCTCGGGCCGACGACTGCGCAGCCACCGCGTGACGAGTGGCGAGACGCCCACGAGTGCTGTTGCGGCGAGGACAAGCCACGGAATCACGGCGACGAAGATTCGTTCATCGAGTCCGATGACGAGTGCGGCGCCGATCAGGGCACCGAGACAA
This sequence comes from Actinomycetota bacterium, assembly GCA_041183645.1. GTDB lineage: Bacteria > Actinomycetota > Actinomycetes > S36-B12 > S36-B12 > CAIKZY01. The sequence continues at coordinate 8,829 of JBEGLG010000073.1, forward strand.
CCCGCCAGGATCGGCCAGCGCAGGATCCTCCATCGATCACGCCACAGTGCGCGGTAGGTCCAGGCTGAGGTGATGGAGCCGGTGACGAGACCGAGGCCATTCGACCCGTTGGCCGTGACCGGGGGCACGCCCATGCCGGTGAGGACGGGATAGACCAGCAAGGTGCCCGAGCCGACAGCGGCGTTGATGATTCCGCCACCGAAGCCGGCGAGGGCAATCAGTGCCCACTGCAGAGTGGTCATCGAGCGGCACGGCGAGCGAAGTATCGACCGCTCTCGTGGGAGACCTCGATCGGAAAGTCGAATGCAGTGGTGAGGGTGGCGCTGGTGAGCACCGCGGCCAGCGGTCCGCTGGCAACCACTCGACCACTCGAGATCACGAGTGCATGCGTGAAGCCGGGCGGGATCTCCTCGACGTGATGGGTGATGAGCACGAGTCCGGGTGCTCGTGGGTCCGCTGCCAGGCGTTCGAGTCGCTCGATGAGATCCTCGCGACCCGCGAGATCAAGGCCCGCACCGGGCTCATCGAGCAGGAGCAATTCGGGATCGGCCATCAGCGAGCGTGCGATGAGGCAGCGCTTGCGCTCCCCCTCCGAGAGGGTCCCGAAAGTGCGCTGGGCAAGGTGCGAGAGATTCCAGGCGGCAAGAAGCTCGTCGCGCCTGACTTCGTCGGCCGGGTCATACTCCTCGATCCAGCGTCCGGCAACAGCCTGTGCGCCTGTCATCACCGCGTTGGCCACTGACTCCCCCGGCGGCAGATCGATGAGCTCACCGCTGCTGGCCCACCCGATTCGCGTGCGCAGCTCTGCCATGTCGGTGGCGCCGAGCTCCTCGCCGAGGACTTCGATGAGACCCGTGGTCGGGAACATTCGGCCCGCCAGGATCGACAGCAGCGTGGTCTTTCCGGCGCCATTGGGGCCGATCACGACCCAGCGCTCGCCCTCCGAGACACTCCAATTGACATCGTCGAGGAGTGCTCTGTCTCCGCGTCGGACCGTGAGCCCAACCCCGGTGAATACCTCTGCCACGAGAGGAGCCTATGCCGATGCCCCGACCGCTCCCGCACTAGTCTGAGCGCGATGAACGCTTCAGCCGCCGGCACACTCCTGCTGACCCTGGTGGGCCCGGATCGATCGGGTATCACCCGTCGGGTGTGCGAGATCCTGGCCGTTCATGAGGTCGACATCATCGACATCGAGCAGATCGTGGTGCGCGGTCAGCTGATGCTCTCCTTCCTCGTGACGGCTCCGAGCAATCCGACTACTGAGCAGGACCTTGCCGATTCGGTGCAGGAATTCGGCGCAGCGCAGGGCTTCGACGTGCAGATGCACGCAGGCGATGCCGAGCGAGAGCCCCGACGTCATGGCCGGATTCAAGTCACCGTGATGGGCGCTCCCCTGCATCCTGCTGCCATCGCACGGGTCGCCAGCGAGATCGCCGATCGAGGTGGGAATATCGACCGCATTCGGCGTATTGCGAGCTATCCGGTGACCGCGGTGGCGTTCGAGGGGTCAGGTGCCGACGTCGCCGAACTGCGCACCGCACTGGCCGCAGCAGCCGTCGAGACCGGCGTCGATATCGCGGTGCAGACCGCCGGCCTGGATCGTCGCGGGCAGCATCTGGTGGTGATGGACGTCGACTCGACCGTGATCCAGGATGAAGTCATCGACCTGCTCGCCGATGAGGCCGGCACTCACGCCCAGGTTGCGGCAATCACCGAGCGGGCCATGGCCGGCGAACTTGATTTCTCCGCCTCGCTTCGAGCTCGCGTGGCCTTGCTCGAGGGTCTGCCCGCTGATGTCATCGATCGAGTGCGCGCTCGCATTACGTTGACACCGGGCGCCCGAACGCTGTGTCGCACGCTTCGTAACCTGGGCTACCGCATCGCGCTGGTCTCCGGTGGCTTTACCGAGGTGATCGCCCCACTGGCTGCTGACCTGGGAGTCGATCAGGTTCGCGCCAACACCCTGGAGATCGTCGACGGCCGCCTGACCGGTCAGGTGGTCGGTGCCATCGTCGATCGGGCCGGCAAGCGCACAGCACTCGAGGAGTTCGCACGCGAGTACGGAATCCCGATGAGTCGAACCATCGCGATCGGCGACGGCGCGAATGATGTCGACATGCTCGAGGCCGCCGGTCTCGGGATCGCCTTCAATGGAAAAGCGGCTGCTCGCGATGCAGCAGACAGCTCGGTCAGCGTGCCCTATCTGGATTCCGTTCTGTACCTGATGGGTATCTCGCGCGAGGAGGTCGAGGACGCCGACGCGAACGCGGGGCTCGACATCAGCGCGCCCCCTGTCAGCTAGCGCGGGGAACGGCGTAGGTCAGCAGCTCGGCTGTCGCCTCTCCGATTGCTGACCACTGAGGCAGGCGCAGAGCGCAGATTGCCCCGGTCGGGTACTTCTCCCGAATCTGCGGCAGCCAGTCGTGAGGATCTCGGGCCGTGATGTGATCGATCAACTGCTCGAGTCCGGGGTTGTGCGCCACGACCATCAGCGTCGACGCCGTGGACTGAGACAGAAGTGACAGGAGCCGGCCGACGGAGGCCTCGTAGAGCTCCGGCACGGTTCGGACCGCGAAGTGAGCGCGGGCACTCGGCATGATGCCGGGCTCGACACCTGACCACGTGCTCTGCGCGCGCGCGGCGCTCGACACCCAGGCCTGATCAATAACGAGGGCCTGCTGGGCGAACCACTGACGTGCTGCGAGGGCATCTCGTCGCCCGCGATCGTTCAGAGGGCGGTCATGGTCCTCGACCCCGAGCGGGTATGCCGACTTCGAGTGCCGCATGACAAGGAGATCAGGCACCTTGTGAGTGAACTCCGCCATCGACATGGATGATCTCGCCGGTGGTCGCCGGGAACCAGTCGGAGAGCAGGGCCACGCATGCGCGCGCTGCGGGCTGCGGATCGTCGAGATCCCAGGTCAAGGGAGCACGGGTCGCCCAGACATTCTCGAAATCATCGAAGCCCGGAATGCTCTTCGCGGCCATGGTGCGAATGGGGCCTGCGGCGATCAGGTTGATGCGGATACCGGAAGGGCCCAGGTCGCGTGCGAGATAGCGAGATGTGCTCTCGAACGCCGCCTTGGCTACGCCCATCCAGTCGTACTTGGGCCAGGCGATGGTGGCGTCGAAGTCGAGGCCGACGATCGCGGATCCGGCCGGCATCACGGGCTTCGCGGCCACGGCCAGCGCCTTGAGTGAGTAGGCCGAGACATGGACAGCGGTAGCGACGTCTTCCCATGAGGTGTTGAGGAAGTTGCCGCCCAGTGCAGCCTCCGGGGCGAAGCCGATCGAGTGGAGCACGCCGTGCAGTTCCGGTGCGTGCTCGCGTACGCGGTCGGCGAGGGCGTCGAGGTGCTCGACATTGGTGACATCCAGCTCGATGACCGGAGCCTCGGCAGGCAGACGCGAGGCAGATCGCTTCGTGAGTGACATCGTGCGACCGAACGAGGTGAGAATGACCTGAGCACCCTGCTCCTGCGCAAACTTCGCCACATGGAAGGCGATGGACTGGTCGGTCAGCACGCCGGTGACGAGGATGGTCTTGCCGTCGAGAATTCCCATGTCGAGCCCTTCGTGTGTCAGTGGCCGAGGCCGAGACCGCCATCAACCGGGATCACGGCACCCGTGATGTACGCGGCGTCGGCGGACGCGATGAAATCGACCACTCCGGCAATTTCCTCCGGTTGAGCATATCGAGCGAGGGGAACGGCGCCGAGGATCTCGGCCTTCCGCTCCTCCCCCAGTTCGGCAGTCATGTCGGTGTCGACAAAGCCGGGAGCCACCACGTTCACGGTGATTCCACGAGAGCCGACCTCGCGAGCGAGGGATCGTGCTGCTCCGACAAGCCCGGCCTTCGAGGCCGCGTAATTGACCTGGCCAGCAGAACCCATGAGTCCGACGACGGACGACACCAGGATGATGCGACCGGTACGTGCCTTGATCATGTTGCGCAGTGCGCGCCGTGCGATGCGAATCGAGCCCGCCAGATTCGTGGTGAGCACCTCGTCGATCTCATCGTCGGACATGCGCATGAGCAGGTTGTCACGCGTGATGCCGGCATTGGCCACGACGATCGTGATCGGACCGTGCTGCTCCTCGACCATGTCGAAGGCAGCGTTGATGGAGGCCGGGTCGGAGACATCCATGGCGACGGCAGGCAGGCCCTCAGGTGCGACTCCGCTGCGGCAGCCGACGACCACGGTGTGGCCGGAATCGCGAAGCCGACGGGCGCAGGCGAGGCCGATGCCCCGATTGCCTCCGGTAACGAGTGCGACAGTCATCAGGGGTCCTAGTTGGCGTCTTCGAGGCGGTAACCGAGCTTGACCGAGACCTGGAAGTGGTCGACGGCGCCATCACGTACGTATCCACGAATCTGGGAGACCTCGAACCAGTCGACGTGGCGAACGCTCTGCGAGGCGCGAGCCACGGCCTGGTGGATGGCATCGTCGATGCCCACCTTGGAGGTGCCGACGATCTCGGTGAGTCCGTATGCGCGGTCCATGCTGCTCCTTCATCCCTGCCCCGACCTCTCGGGGCTCGCCGAGCAGGATATGGCCGAGGGCCCTAGCCTGGGTACGTGGGTAAGCGACTGACCGTGTGGGAGGCCTGATGAGCAAGGCCCCCGGCGACGTCTTCACCATCACTGATGCCCAGCGGGGCCTCAGCGTCGAGCAGAACGGCCGCACCCGCCGTTACCTGATCTCCATGGGCATCCGCACGGCATGCGTGCTCCTCGCCATCTTCGTTCCGGGCTGGCCGCGCTGGGTATTCATTTCTGGTGCCGTCGTACTTCCCTATCTGGCCGTGGTGATTGCCAATGCTGGCCGCGAGAACGATGAGCCGGGCGAGACAGGCGTGGCAGCACCCGGTACGCGTGCCCTGGGAATGTCGACGACCATGCTCCCCGCGGCCGAGGGCGAGATTTACCGCGCACCGTAGAGTGAGAGCATGCTGAGCCTGCTGCGCACGAAGCGGTGGCTCTCCTTCACCCTCATCGTGCTGATCGTCATCGTGGGGTTCGGATTCCTGAGCCGCTGGCAGTGGTCGCGAGCCGCTGAGAAGCAGTCCTTGAACTCCCAGATGATGCTCGCCCGCGAGGCGGATCCGGTGAGTCCCGGGCAGGCGAAGGATGAATGGACTCCCGTCGTGGCCGTGGGCACTTTCGACTCCGCCCACGAGGTCGTCGTGCGCAAGCGTCCGCAGGACACTGTAAGCGGCTTCTGGGTCATGACACCTCTCGTGACCGATGCCGGCATCGTCTGGGTCAATCGCGGCTGGATGCGCGCCGTCGGTAATGCGACTACGTATCCGGATGTGCCGCCCGCCCCGTCGGGGCAAGTGGAGGTTGTCGGCATGTGGCGTGACTGGGAGAAGGCACGCACGACAACCGGCCTGCCGACCGGAATGATCTCCGATGTTGACCCCCAGGTACTCCCGGAGCAGTCGTCGTTCGACGGGTACGTGCAGCTCACGAAATCGACTCCGGGGCAGACCGGGCTCGACTCCGTGCTCCTGCCCGAGGTCGACGACTCGCGCAATATCTCGTACGCGGTGCAGTGGATACTCTTCGCGCTGGTGAGCGTGGGCGGATGGTTCTTCTTCCTCAGGCGCGAGGCCAGGGATGATGCACGAGCGCAGGAGGCAACTGATGGATCTTGAGTTAGCTGGTCGTGTGTATGTCGTGAGTGGCGGTAGCAAGGGCCTCGGACTCGCCACGGCAGAGTCGCTCGTGCACGAAGGTGCCAGGGTCGTGCTGCTCGCCCGCGACGCAGCGCGTGTGGCCGACGTGGCCTCCGGGCTCGGCGACTCGGCCATTGCCCTCGCCGGAGATCTCGATGATCCCGAGCTCGCCGCGCGTGCCATCGACACTGCGCACGACCGATTCGGACGACTCGACGGCGCACTGGTCAGCGTGGGCGGCCCCCCAGCCGGCTCGGTGCTGGGAACCACCGACGATCAATGGAACGCCGCATTCGGAACCGTCTTCCTCGGCGGGCTTCGCCTCATGCGCGAAGTTGCCCGTGCCACGGCCTCACCTGCGACTGCTGACATCGGGCGCGGAGCATCCATTGCTGTCGTGCTCTCGAGCTCAGCGGTTCAGGTGCTCACTGGCATCAGCATCAGCAATGGCCTGCGTCCGGGTCTCGGCATGCTGGTGACCGATCTCGCCGATGAGGTCGGTCCGAGCGACGTGCGTGTCAATGGGCTGCTGCCCGGACGCTTCGATACCGAGCGCGTGCGCGAGCTTGACGAGGCCACGGGCGACGCCCAGGCACATCGAGCGCGACTCAGTGCCGCGATTCCGCTTCGGCGGTACGGCCATGCGGCCGAGTTCGCCAAGGTGGCGACCTTCCTGCTCAGTCCTGCAGCGTCCTACGTGACCGGCACGCTGGTCGCCGTTGACGGCGGATCCACGCGCGTGCCGTAGTAGGCCGCCAGACGGGTGAAGCCTTCCGCGAGGCTCACCTCGGGCGCCCAGTGCATTGCCGCACGAGCCTCCCGCTGGTCGAACCAATGAGCGGTCGAGAGCTGCTCGACCAAGAACGAGGTGATCGGGGGCTCGGAGTCTCCCCAGACGCGCTCCGCCACCAGGCCGGCTCGGTAGGCGACCGAGGCGGGCACGCTGCGAGTCGGCGGCTCCTGCCCCGCTGCGCGACAGATGCGCTCGAGCAACTCGGCGACCGTCCGCGGCTCACCATTGCTGATCACGAAGGCACGACCGTCATTCTCACGACAGGTGTCGAGGGCTGCGATCAACGAGGACGCGGCATTGTCGATGTAGGTCGTATCGATCAGCGCATATCCATGATCGACCAGGAAAAGCCGACCGGCAGCGGCGCGGGCAACGATGCGACCGATGAGCTGCTCATCGCCCGGCCCCCACACCAGGTGCGGGCGGATGGCGCAGACCGCGAAATCAGGTGCGGACGCCGCGAGAGCGAGGATCTCCGCCTCAGCCTTCGTGCGTGCATAAGTGCCGCGCGCACCCTGCGGGTCGGCCGGCTGGGCGGCGTCGCCGTGAATGGCCGAGCCCAGATGGGCCACCGAGGGCGTGGAGACGTGCACGAAGGAATGCGCGCCGGCGGAACGTGCCGAATCGAGCAGCTGGGCTGTGCCCTGAACATTGATACGGCGGAACTCCGATTCGGGTCCATTGATCGAGACCTTCGCGGCGCAGTGAATGACGCGATCAACTCCGACCAGGGCCCGCGATCTCGCCTCGGGATCCGTGAGATCGCCGCGTACCTGCTGGGTGGGAAGTCCACTATCGCCCCGCTGCATCACGGTGACGTCGTCGCCGCGGGCCAGCAGCATCTCGGCGACCGTGCGGCCAAGCAACCCGGTTGCTCCGGTGACGAGAACTCGCCCGCTCATCCGAGTGCTCCGCCCAGAATCTCCGTGGCCCACGCACTGAGAGCGGTGCGGTCGATCTTCGAGTTGTGTCGAATGTCGACAGGAAGACGGTCCATGCGCATCACCGCGGCGAAGGGGTACGAGCAGGCTGCGCGAAAGTGATCCGCCGCCGCGGCGCCGACCAGATGCGAGGCCCCCGACTCCTCGAGGATGAGCACGGCCTGCTGCGAACCCACTGGCCCGACTCCGACGCAGGCGGCATTGAGTGCACCGCCCGCGATGGCGCGCTGCTCCAGCGCGACCGGTGTGAGCGGCCCGTGCGCCGTGGTGATCACGTGAGCCAGTCGGCCTTCAACCCAGAGGTGACCGTCAGTGTCGATGTGGCCCACATCGCCCGTGCGATGCCATCCGGCGTTGCGGGATGCACGCATGGTCGTGGCCCACAGACGGTCGTACCCCTCGCGGATGTGAGCGGCCCGCACGGCGATCTCGCCGGTCACGAGTGAGTCGGAGACGAGGTGATCACTCGGGATACCGAGGGGATCGAGGACGGCAATGGCGATCTCAACGCCCGGAAGAGGATCGCCGACGAACACGCCCTCGCCGACACCCTGCAGACGGATGTCCTCGAGTCGCGCCTCGGCGACCGGGAGTGCCTCGGTCATTCCGTACGGCGTACGCAGGGAGGCATGCGGGAACAGTCGTGCCGCCTCCTCCAGCAGGCTCACCGGAACGGGAGCACCGGCCGAGAGCACCAGTCGCACGG
>JBEGLG010000074.1:0-2744 GCA_041183645.1 Actinomycetota bacterium
CTTCAACGCCGGCCCCGCGGCCATTGAGGCCATGAAGGGCGGCGCCATTGACGTGTCGTATATCGGCCCGAACCCGTCGGTAGCCGGCTACACCTCGACGAACGGCCAGCTGCTCAACATCGTCTCCGGTGCAGCGTCTGCCGGCGCGCAGTTCGTCGTGAAGCCGACGATCAAGACCGTCGCCGATCTCAAGGGCAAGAAGTTCGCCTCCCCGCAGCTCGGCGGAACCCAGGACGTCGCCCTGCGCTCGTACCTGAAGGACCAGGGCTACGCCGTGAATGTCGCCGGTGGCGGTGATGTCACGGTCGTTCCGACCGAGAACGCCCAGACCCTCACCCTGTTCAAGCGGGGCGACATCGACGGTGCCTGGCTGCCCGAGCCCTGGGCATCACGGCTGGTGACCGAGGCCGGCGCTCGAGTGTTCCTCGACGAGCGTTCGCTGTGGCCGGCCGGACAGTTCGTGACGACCAACATCATCGCGAGCAAGTCATTCCTCTCGAAGTACCCCGGTACCGTGCGCACGATCCTGCAGGACAACAACACGGCAATTCGCTACATCGCGAAGAACGTGCAGGCGTCCAAGGACCTCGTGCAGCAGCAGATCGTCAAGTGGACCGGAAAGGCAATTCCGGATGCCGCGATCAACCGTGCGTGGGGCAACCTGAGCTTCACCTGGGATCCGCTGCCAGGCACGCTGCGCAAGAGCGCAAATGATGCCGTGACTGCCGGACTGCTCAAGCTGAACGCGAACTCACTCAACGGCATTTACGACCTGCGACTTCTCAACTCGGTGCTCAAGGCATCGAAGGCGCGCACGGTCATTGCCGGCGGCCTCGGCGCACAGTAATCACCCTCGACAAGTAAGGACGACGAATGTCACTCACCGGTGGCGCACGCACGGCACCAGGCACGGCTCTCCTGGAGAGCGAGGGCCTGGCGGTCAAGATCAGTCACGTGACCAAGCGGTTCAACCCGAATGGTCCGGATGTCCTTCAGGACATCAATCTGAGCGTGCGCCCCGGTGAGTTCGTCTCACTCGTCGGGGCTTCCGGCTGCGGTAAGTCGACTCTGCTCAACCTTCTTGCGGGGCTCGACAAGCCGACGTCGGGCGAGATTCTCACCGACGGCGCACCCACGCTGATGTTCCAGGAGCCCGCGCTGATGCCCTGGCTCACGGCCGGCAAGAACGTCGAACTCGCACTCCTGTTGCGTGGAGTGCCGCGCAAGGAGCGCAAGGCCAAGGCTCAGGAATTGCTCGCCATGGTGCACCTGGAGCGCTCGTACAACCAGCGCCCGCACGAGCTCTCCGGCGGCATGCGTCAGCGGGTGGCCATCGCCCGTGCAATCGCCCAAGAGCGCAAGATCCTGCTGATGGACGAGCCGTTCGCGGCTCTCGACGCGATCACTCGCGATCTCATTCACGAGGAGCTCAGCCGAATCTGGCTCGAGACAGGTCTCACCGTCATCTTCGTGACCCACAACGTGCGCGAGGCAGTTCGACTCGGTCAGCGCGTGGCGCTCATGTCGTCACGCCCCGGCCGAATCATCCGCGAGTGGAATGTCGATATCCCCGAACCCCGACGGCTTGATTCGCCGCCGGTAGCCGAGCTTGCCCGAGTCATCACCGACGACCTTCGCGAGGAGATCCGCCGTCATGCCTGATACCGCGACGTCCTACAGCACACCGGCAACCGACGACCTCGGACAACTCGAATCGGGTCTCGACAACCTCGAGACCGGTGCGCGGCAGCGTCCGAGCTGGAAGCAGTCGTTGCTCAAGCTGCTGTCTCCGCTGATCGCGATCGTCGCGGTCATCGTGATCTGGCAGATCATCGTGTACCTGCAGTGGCAGCCCGAGTGGGTCATTCCGTCGCCGCGAGCGGTCTGGGATTCCCTCGGCGCGCAGGCCGAGCAGGACATCCTGTGGCAGGCAACATTCGGCTCGATCAAGCGTGCAGCGCAGGGCTTCATCATCGCGCTGCTCGTGGCGACGCCGATCGGTCTGGCACTCGGCCTCAACAAGTACCTGCGCGCGATCTTCGGCCCGCTGCTCACCGGCCTGCAGCAGCTTCCGTCGGTGGCGTGGGTCCCGGCGGCCATCATCTGGTTCGGCCTCTCCGACGCGACGATCTACACCGTGATCCTGCTGGGCGCGGTTCCCTCGATCGCGAACGGCCTGATCTCGGGAATGGACCAGATCCCGACCCTGTACCTGCGTGCCGGTCAGGTGCTCGGAGCCACCGGGTGGAAGAAGATCCGCCACATCGTGCTGCCGGCGGCATGGCCCGGATTCCTGGCCGGACTCGAGCAGGGCTGGGCCTTCGCCTGGCGCTCGCTCATGGCTGCCGAGCTCATCGCCGTATCACCGGCACTGGGCCTGGGCCTGGGCCAGATGCTCGACATCGGCCGCCAGCTGGGCGACATGGCCCTGGTGCTCGGCTCGATCATCATGATCATGGCCGTGGGTGTGCTGGTCGATCGCCTGATCTTCTCCCCGCTGCGTCAGCGGACCCTGCGCAATCGCGGGCTCGCCCGGTAGTCGACTCCCGATTCCGTGTCACCGGCGGCATCGGCGAGAATGAGGCCATGGCAACCACTCCGTTCTCCGGCCGAGTCAACACCCAAGGAGCCGTCGACCTCGGTGCGCTCGCAGCTGCTCGTGAGAACCAGGCGAAGGCTGAGCGCGCACTCGCGAATGCACCCGAGGGAGTGGTGCGCGCGGTCACCATGGAGACCTTCGAGGC
>JBEGLG010000075.1:0-9336 GCA_041183645.1 Actinomycetota bacterium
ACGTTCAGCCTGCCTGCTGATCGCAGTTTCGCCAAGCAGAACGACATCATCGTCGGGGTTCGTCCGGAGAAGCTCACCGTTCTCGATCACTTCAATGCCCACCTCGTGCCCGACGGTCACAATCGTGTCACCGGTCGCGTCACCGACGTCTCCTATGCAGGCGTCTCGACTCAGTACGTCGTGCGCACCCCGTGGGGGCAGGACTTCATCGCCTTCGAGCAGAACATGGTGGTAGGTGATCGTTGCGATAGGGGCGACGAAGTCGTGCTGCACTGGTCGCCGAGTCATACGTTCGGGCTCGACGGAACCCAGGATGTCAATGACGGCATTGCGAGCGTCGTCCTCGAGGAAGCGCAGGCGGCCTCCGCTCTGGGAGGCGAGTAGTCATGGCCCACGCCATCTCCGTAGCGGTCGCCGGAGGCGAAGCGCCTCCGCCGGTGAAGAAGCGCTCGAGAACCGGGTACATCCTGCTCTTTCCGGGCATTGCCTGGCTGCTCGTCTTCTTCGCCATCCCGTTGGTGACCCTGTTCGCCACGAGCCTCCAGGTACCCGTGCCAGGGAAGCCCGGCTATTACCAACCCGGGCTGGAGTTCTCGAACTACGCCACCGCGCTCTCGGAGTACTGGCCGCAGTTCATTAGGTCTCTGGTCTACGCCGGCATCGCCACGGCACTCGCACTGGTCATCGCCTACCCGCTTGCCTACTTCATTGCGATGAAGGCCGGTTCCTGGCGGTCATTCCTGCTCGTGCTCGTGGTTGCGCCGATGTTCGCGTCGTTCCTCCTGCGCACCTATGCCTGGAAGACGATTCTGGCCGACGATGGAGTGATCACCTCGACCCTCAACGCCCTGCACCTGCTTCCGGATGGTCGAATCCTGAACACCCCCATCGCGGTCGTCGCGGGCCTGACCTACAACTTCCTTCCTTTCATGATCCTGCCCCTGTACGCATCACTGAGCAAGATCGATCCCCGCCTCATCGAGGCCGGCAGCGACCTCTACGCCTCTCCGGTGCGCACGTTCGCCAAGGTCACCTGGCCGCTCTCGTTGCCGGGCGTGGTCGCCGGCACTCTGCTAACCTTTATCCCCGCTACCGGCGACTACATCAATGCCCAGCTGCTGGGTTCCACGAAGGATCGCATGATCGGCAATGCGATCCAGATCAACTTCATCCAGTTCCGTGACTACCCGGTGGCGTCGGCGCTCTCGTTCGTCCTGATGGCGGCCATCCTCATCCTTGTCTTCACCTATATCCGTCGATCAGGGACGGAGGAACTTGTCTGATGCGCTGGCTTCGCAGGAACATCATCGCGATCATCGCGATCGCAGTTCTCGTCTATCTCTTCATTCCGATCGCGGTGGTGGCTGCCCTCAGCTTCAACAATCCGTCGAGCAAGTTCAATATCTCGTGGAATGAGTTCTCGCTCAATGCGTGGACGAATATCTGCGGGGTGCCAGGGGTCTGCTCGTCATTCGTCACCAGCATCGTGATCGGCATCGTCGCCACGATCGTGGCCACGATTCTCGGTGCGATGATCTCCTTCGCCCTCGTGCGCTATCGCTTCCGGGGTCGCAGCACCACGAATCTGCTGATCTTCCTGCCCATGGCAACCCCCGAAGTCGTCATGGGCTCGAGCCTGCTGGCGCTCTTCCTGAACATGCGCTTCCCGCTGGGCGAGGTGACAGTCATCATCGCCCACATCATGTTCATCATCTCTTTCGTGGTCGTCACGGTGAAGGCCCGACTTCAGGGCCTGGATCCTCGACTTGAGGAAGCTGCACGTGATCTCTATGCCGGGCCCCGCGACACCTTCCGATACGTGACGTTCCCCCTGGTGCTGCCCGGCATCCTGGGCGCAGCGCTCCTCGGATTCTCGCTGTCCTTCGATGACTTCATCATCAGTTACTTCAATGCGGGAACGCTGGTGACCTTCCCGATCTATATCTGGGGCGCCGCGCAGCGTGGCATTCCCGTTCAGGTCAATGCCCTCGCCACCCTGGTGTTCGTCATTGCCCTGGTGGTCGTGCTGATCGCTCAGTTCGTGAGTTACCGTAAGCGCAAGAACCTGCAGGCGCTCTAGCCTGCACGAGCAGCTCGAAGGGACTGGTGGGACGACGAAGCGGTGGCTTCGCCCCTCATTCACTCGTTCCGAAAGGCTGCTGTGCACTTCATTGATGAACCCGGAGTTGTGGCGCGTGACGCCCTGCGCGATCTCGCGACAGCTCCGTTCTGGCTGGACGATCATCGACGGCCGGAACGGCTGGCGTCGTTGCGCACCGATATCTCGTGTTCGCTTCTCGTCGTCGGAGGTGGCTTCAGCGGACTGTGGTGCGCACTCCTGGCGAAGCAGGCAGCTCCTGACCGTGACGTTGTTCTCGTGGATGCCGGACGCATTGCGGATGCGGCCTCGGGTCGCAATGGCGGATTCGTCTCGCACTCACTGACCCATGGAATCCGCAATGGTGCGGAGCGGTGGCCCGATGACCTGGATCAGCTCGTCCGACTAGGGCACGAGAATCTCGACGGGCTGGGGGAGACCATCTGGGCGCTGGGCATCGACTGCGACTACCGGGTCGCAGGTGAGTTCGTGGTGGCGGTGCAGGATCACCAGATCGACGAGCTTCGAGCGACGGCTCTGCTCGCGAATGCGCACGGTGACACGGTGCACGAGCTGGACCAGGCCGAGATGCGCGAGCAGGTGCACTCGGAGAGCTACCTCTTCGGGATCGCCGATCCTGATGTCGCACTCGTGAATCCGGCGCGGCTGGCGTGGGGGTTGCTCGCCGCCTGCCTGGCAGCAGGGGTCAGGGTCTTCGAGGACACGCCCGTGCTCGACCTGGCCGACGTGGGCAAGCGCGTCATGGCTGCGACGGAGTTCGCGAGCATCACGGCACGTCAGGTCGCCCTGGCCACGAATGCCTTTCCGCCTCTCCTGCGCAAGATCTCCAAGTACATCGTTCCCGTGTACGACTACGTGCTGGTCACGGAGCCGCTGGACTCCGCGCAATGGGAGGCACTCGGGTGGCAGGGTCGCCAGGGAATGAGCGATGCGGGCAATCAATTCCACTACTACCGGCCCACTCAGGACGGGCGCATCCTCTGGGGCGGCTATGACGCCGTGTACCACCGCAACAGTGGCGTGCATCCGCGATTCGAAGTGGACCACGGCGCCTTTGGCCGCCTCTCGGAGCACTTCCATCAGACCTTTCCGGCGCTGGACGGCATTCGCTTCACTCACGGCTGGGGTGGAGCCATCGATACGTGCTCGCGTTTCACTCCCTTCTGGGGTCTTGCTCACGGCGGCAAGACCTCGTATGTCGCCGGGTACACCGGATTGGGCGTGGGCTCGTCTCGCTTCGGTGCTCGGGTCATGCTGGACCTTCTCGGTGGCGAGGCCACCGAGCTCACGGAACTGTCGATGGTGAGATCGAAGCCGCTGCCTTTCCCGCCGGAGCCGTTCAGGTCCATGGGCATCAACTGGACGACCAAGTCACTTCATTCGGCGGATCTGCATGAGGGCCGGCGCAATCTCTGGCTGCGCACCCTTGATCGCATGGGGCTGGGATTCGATTCCTGACGGTCCTGCACTTCCTCGGGGGAGATGGCTAGGGTCAGGTCATGGCGAGATATGGATCAATGTTCGGCCCGGACATCACCTTCCTGGGCGTGGACCGTTGCGACCTTGACGACCCGTCCAGCTTTGCGGGTGCCGATGTCGTCATTGTCGGTGCACCATTCGACGGCGGAACCTCGTATCGCAGTGGTGCGCGATTCGGTCCGCAGGCCATGAGGTCTGCGTGCTATCTCGCCCACGACGGCTCGCGACCGTCACTGGCCATGCGCGTCGACGGCCTCCAGGACATTCGAGTTGTCGACGCCGGCGATGTCGAGCTCTACAGCGGCGATGCGGTGCGCTCGTGCGCTGATCTCGAGGCCGTAATCGAGAAGGTGGCCCAGTCAGGTGCCATCCCCCTGGTGCTCGGAGGTGACCACACCATCACCTGGCCTGACGTCACCGGAGTAGCGCGGGCCCGCGGGTGGGGAAAGGTATCGGTCATTCACTTCGATGCCCATGCCGATACCGGTGATATCGAGTTCGGCTCCCTGGTCGGTCACGGCCAGCCCATGCGTCGCCTCATCGAGTCGGGCGCGGCACGCGGTGACCGCTTCCTGCAGATGGGTCTGCGCGGCTACTGGCCGGGACCCGAGACGCTGCAGTGGATGGCGGAGCAGGGGATGCGGTCCTACGAGATGACCGAGATCGTGACTCGCGGTTTTGATGAGTGCCTCACCGAGGCGTTCGTCATCGCCACTGATGAGTGCGATGGGGTCTTCCTGAGTGTCGATATCGATGTGTGCGATCCGGGACATGCTCCGGGAACAGGCACTCCCGAGCCCGGTGGGCTCAGCGCACGTCAGTTGCTCGATGCCGTGCGTCGCATCTGCTACGAACTGCCCGTGGTGGGCATTGATGTCGTGGAGGTAGCGCCGCCGTACGACCACGCCGACATCACCGCACTGCTGGGCAATCGTGTCGTGCTCGAGGCACTGTCCGCCATTGCTCGTCGCCGCAAGGATGCGCGCGATGGCACGACCTGGGATCCTCGCCAGCCGCTGCTGGCCGATCGGATTCCCGGCGAGTGACTGACTTCTAGGCGGTGGCCTCGAAGGCTGCCGCCAGGACATCGAGACCCTCGTTCAGCAGGGCATCGGAGATCGTCAGAGGCGGCAGGAAACGGAAGACGTTTCCGTAGGTGCCTGTCGTCAGCGTGATCACGCCATTCTCGTGGCAGAACTTGTTCAGTGCTGCGGCGCGAGCGGCATCAGGCTCGATGCTTCCGGGCTTGACGAGTTCGATGGCGATCATCGCACCGCGTCCGCGAATCTCGCCGATGGTGGGATGTGCCGACTGAATCTCGCGCAGGCGGGGGACCATGATTGCCTCGATCTGGCGTGCTCGGGCGTTCGCGTCGGTCTCCTCCATCCAGCGGATCGCGCCGAGGGCACCCGCGCACGCCACCGGATTGCCGCCGTAGGTTCCGCCCAGGCCTCCCGCATGAACGGAATCCATCATCTCGGCGCGACCGGTCACGCCGGCAAGCGGCATACCACCGGCAATGCCCTTGGCTGTCGTGATGAGGTCGGGAACGACGCCCTCGTGCTCGCTGGCAAACCAGTCGCCCGTGCGGCAGAAGCCGCTCTGGATCTCGTCGGCGATGAACACGATGCCGTTGTCCTGGGCGAACTTGGCCATGGCCGCGAAGTAGCCCTTGCCCGGGACGATGAAGCCGCCCTCGCCCTGCACGGGCTCGATCATGATGGCGGCGACATTGTGCGCGCCGATCTCCTTCTCGATACGCGTGGTGGCGATGGCCGCCATCTCGTCGCCGGAGAGACCGCGATCGCGGTAGGGGTACGACGCCGGCACCCGGTAGATCTCGGGAGCGAACGGGCCGAAGCCCTCCTTGTAGGGCATGTTCTTTGCCGTCATGCCCATGGTGAGATTCGTGCGGCCGTGATAGCCGTGCTCGACGACGACGACAGCGGTGCGCTTGGTGTAGGTGCGGGCAACCTTGACCGCATTCTCGACAGCCTCGGCACCGGAGTTGAAGAGCGCCGAGCGCTTCTCATGGGAACCGGGGGTCAGGCGATTGAGTGCCTCGCACACCTCGACGTAGCCCGAGTACGGAGTGACCATGAAGCAGGTGTGGGTGAGCTTCGCGGCCTGCTCAGCCACGTTCTCCGCGACATAGGGGTTCGCGTTGCCCACGGTCGTGACGGCGATACCCGAACCGAGATCGATGAGCTGGTTGCCGTCGACGTCGACGAGAATTCCGCCGCCCGCCCGCTCGATGTACACCGGCAAGGTGATTCCCACGCCGCCGGAGACAGCGGCACTCTTGCGTGCCTGAAGCGCTGCGGAGGCCGGGCCGGGGATCGCCGTGACGAGCTTGCGCTCCTGGACGATGCCGTTATCGGTGCGCTCGGACGTGATGGTCATGGTTCCTCCTGGGCTGCCTGTGGCTCGTGGGCAGTCCCAGAGTACGGGCAAGGATTGCCTCGGCAGCATCCATCATGGAGTATTGAGGCTCGGCGTATGTCCGAACTGTTGACTGGAGAGCAATGTCCCTGACGGTGCGTGACCTACTCGCCATGCGTGACCTGGGCCTGACTCGATGCACGACGGCGGTCGACCTCGAGAGCCCGGTCAGCTGGGTGGCCGTCAGCGAGCTCGCCGACCCCAGCCCCTGGCTCGAGGGCGGCGAATTCCTGCTCACCACGGGCATGCGCCTGGGGCCTGATGCGCAGTCCTGCGAGGAGTACATCGGTCATCTCGTGGAGGCCGGCATCAGCGCCCTGGGCTTCGGTACGGGCTTGAGTCACGCCGAGGTTCCGGCAGGGCTCATCGCCGCGGCCGAGGCGCGGGGCATCACCGTGCTCGAGGTTCCTGAGCCGGTGCCTTTCGTGGCGATCAGTCGCGCGGTCTCGCAGTGGCTGAGCTCCAAGGAGTATGAAGAGTCAGCTCGCGCCTTCACGGCGCAACGAGAGCTCATCCGTACTGCGCTCGCGGCAACGACCGACATGAGCGCGACTCTCCACGTGCTCGCCAAGCATGTCGGCGGATTCGCCCTGCAGGTCGATGCGCGGGGGCATGTCCTCTCTGCGTCGCCTGCTGAGGCTGCGACGAGGTCGGATGAATTCCGGTCGGAGATCGATCGACTGCGTCCGCGCGGGCTGCTCTCGTCGTCGGCCATCTCCACCGCCGACGAGCACGTGGCGCTCGTGCCCTTGGGGATCCGCGGCACTGCCTCGGGCTTCCTCATCGTCGGCACGGCCGGGCCGCTGCGCCCCATGGATCAAGCGGTGCTGAACCTGGCTGTCTCATTGATCAGCTGGGCTCAGTCACGTCCTCTCTCCAGTGCCTCCGAACTCGCCACGTTGCGGGGTTTCCTGCTCGCCCACGCCGACACTGAGCGCATCGGCGCAGATGTCTGGCGCGAACTCGGCATTCATTCGGGCACCGTGCATGCCCTCTCTGTTCGGCTGCGCGATGGAGTGTCGGCGAGCGAGCGTGAGGCACTCCTCGGGCGCCTCTCGAGTGAGCGGGATTCCCTCTGGATCGATCAGGGCGGTTCGGCCATCGTGGGTGTTGCCGGCACCGGAGCCGTGGAATCACTGGACGTCCTCGGTGACCCGATCCACGCCGTCGGAATCTCGGCGGCGTTCGAGCTGGGCGAGCCCGAGAGATTCCGGAACGCTCGCGACCAGGCCGAACGCGCGAGTCGATCGGGAACAGGGCTCGTGCATTACGAACGACTTGCGGGCCGCGGTTTCTCCTCCCTCGTCGACGCGAGTGCGGCATCGGCGTGGTCAGCGGAGTACCTCGCAGGTATCTCTGTCTCGGGCGAGGCGCCTGAACTGCTCTCGACCATGAAGGCGTGGCTCGCGCACCACGGGCAAGTCGACGCTGCGGCCACCACTCTCGGCGTGCACCGTCACACGGTGCGTCATCGACTCCGCCGAGCCGAGGCACTCCTGGATCGCAGCCTCGAGGATCCTGCCGTGCGTGCCGATCTGTGGTTCGCCCTCCACGCCACCGGCGACTCCTCCTTCCAGGACGGATAGTCAGCCCAACTCGTATCACCGTTTCGGAGTACGGGTGGGGGGCTCGAGGTCCTAGGTTGGACGCATGACAGCTCTCAGCGCCTCTGCCCCCCGTCACTGGCCCGCATGGATTGCCGGCACCGCCTGGAATCAGGGCACTCCCGCCGAGGTCACCCATCCGGGGGATGGCTCATTGGTCGGCACCTACTCGGTGCCTGATGCGGCTGCTGTCGAGGCTGCCGTCGAGGCCGCCTGGTCGGTGCGCAAGATCGCCCAGGCCACGACCGCAGCTCAGCGCGCCGCCGCGCTGACCCATGTCTCTCGTCGCCTCGAGGAGCGCCTTGACGAAGTCGCGGCGCTCATCACCGCCGAGAACGGAAAGCCCATCACCTGGGCTCGAGCCGAAGCCTCGCGCGCGGTCTCGACCTTCCGCTGGGCGGCAGAGGAGGCCCGCCGCTTCAACGGCGAGTTCCAGCGACTGGATACCGAGGCCACGACTGCAGGGCGCGCGGCCATCATCCGCAGATTCCCGCATGGACCGGTGCTGGGTATCTCGCCCTTCAACTTCCCCGTGAATCTCGTCGCGCACAAGGTCGCCCCCGCGATTGCCGTGGGTGCGCCCATCGTCATCAAGTCGGCGCCGGCCACCCCGCTCGGAGCACTGCTGCTGGGCGAGCTGCTGGCCGAGACCGACCTGGCTGCGGGCATGTTCTCCGTGCTCCCGGTGGGCAATGAGATCGCGCCCTCGCTGGTCGAGGATCCCCGCATGCCCGTCGTGAGCTTCACCGGATCCGAGACTGTCGGGTTCGCGATTCAGCGCGCCGTTCCGCACAAGCACGTCGTGCTTGAGCTGGGCGGCAATGCCGCGGCGATCGTGCTGGCCGACTACTCCAGCGACGACGACATCGAGTGGGCATGCCAGCGCATTGCGATGTTCGGCAACTCCCAGGGCGGTCAGACCTGCGTGTCGGTACAGCGCATCCTTGTCGAGGAGTCGATTGCCGACCGGTTCACGGCCCGCCTCACCGAGGTCGTGCGCAATCTCCCGAACGGCTCGCCGTGGGAGCCCGCGACCGTGGTCGGACCGATGATCCACGAGGCAGCGGCCGAGCGGGTCGAGGAATGGCTGACCGAGGCCATCGATGCGGGAGCGACCGTGCTCGTGGGCGGCAAGCGAGTCGGTACCTATGTCGAGCCCACCCTGCTCGCGCAGGTTCCGGGCAATGTTCGCGTCGAGACCGAGGAGGTCTTCGGTCCCGTCATGTCGATTCGCACGATTGCCGATCTCGACGAGGGCATCGCGATCGTGAATGACTCGCGGTTCGGCCTGCAGACCGGGGTGTTCACGCACGATATTCAGAAGGCCTTCAGGGCCCACCGGGATCTCGAGGTCGGGGGAGTCATCATCGGCGAGGCTCCGACCTTCCGCGCCGACCAGATGCCCTATGGAGGCATCAAGGCCTCGGGCGTCGGTCGTGAGGGCCTGAGGTCGGCGATCATGGATCTCACCCACGAGCGTGTGCTCGTACTCACCGACCTCGCTCTCTGAGCCCCGCGGCTGCCTATCGCTTATGGTCGGTGGTGTACGTCGTCCGCATGAGTGAGAGGCGCGCGTGAGCCGTCGCATCGTCATCCTCGGGAGCACGGGTTCCATCGGAACCCAGGCTCTCGATATCGCTGCGCGCAATCGTGAGTCGTTCGACATCGTCGGGCTGAGTGCCGGCGGTGGAG
>JBEGLG010000076.1:0-5745 GCA_041183645.1 Actinomycetota bacterium
ACTCTTAGTCGCGCCCGCGCGAGCGAGAGTACGACGACTTGCCGCCGCCGCTACTGCGGCGCGGGCCGCCACGGTTGAATCCACCACTACGACCGCCGCCCTGGCCGTAGGGCTTCGACGGGCGCTCGCGTTCCTTCGGCGGCTCCCACGGAATGCCGGTCGGGGTCTTGGCACCGGTGATCGAGATGAGCTCGGAGTCACCCGGGCGCACGCGGACGATCATCGGATCGACACCGGCCTTCTTCGTGAGCGACTCGACGAACTTCTGCTGGCGCGGTGACGACAGCGTCACGACGGTGCCCTCCTCGCCGGCACGAGCCGTGCGACCGGCGCGGTGCAGGTAGTCCTTCGGGTCGGTCGGCGCATCCACATGCACGACCAGGCTGATGCCGTCGACGTGAATGCCGCGCGCTGCCACGTCAGTGGCGACAAGTGCCGGCGTCACGCCCTCACGGAAGGCATTCAGCGTGCGCGTGCGCACGGCCTGTGTCTTGCCACCATGGAGAGCTCCCGCAGGGATGCCCTGCGCGCACAGGTACTCGGCCAGGCGATCGACCGCGGCCTGAGTGCGCACGAAGAAGATCGTGCGACCCTCGCGGGCGCCGATCTCCGCGGAGATCTCGTCCTTGTCCTTGGGATGGACGATGAGAACGGCGTGCTCCATCGTGTCGACGGGTGCATGCACCGCGGCGAGCGAATGACGAGCAGGGTTGTTCAGGTAGCGCTTGACGAGATGATCGACATCGCCATCAAGAGTTGCGCTGAACAGAAGGCGCTGGCTGCCTTCCTTGGTGAGATCAAGAATCTCGCGCACGATGGGCATGAAGCCCATGTCGGCCATCTGGTCAGCCTCGTCGAGAACTGTGACGCTGACATCGGAGAGATCGCATGCACCGCGATTGACGAGGTCCATCAGGCGGCCGGGAGTGGCCACCAGAATCGGAACTCCGCGATCGAGGGCGAACAGCTGCTTCTGGTAGGGCATGCCGCCGGCAATCAGGCGCACCTTCAGGCCGATCGAGTCCGCGAGCGGGGCGAGGGTGTCGTTGACCTGCATCGCGAGCTCGCGAGTCGGCACGAGCACCAGGCCCAGCGGCTTATTCGGGTAGGCCTTCTTGCCCGCGAGGCGGGTCAGCATCGCCAGGCCGAAGGCCAGGGTCTTGCCGGAGCCCGTCTGCCCGCGACCGAGAATGTCGCGGCCGGCGATAGCGTCGGGCAGGGTTGCCGACTGGATCGGGAACGGCGAGGTAATGCCACCGCGTGCCAGTGCGCTGACCAGGTTCGACGAGACACCGAGATCGGCCCAGGTCAGGCCCTCGGTCGGAGCGTCGTCAATGACATTGAACTGCTCCTCGACCTCACGCGAGGCCTTGGGCATGACCGCATCGGCCGCATAGTTGTTCTCGCGCTTGGACGCGAAAGTGCGATCGCCGCTGCTCGTGCGCGAGTTCTGCGGACGATCGGTGAAGCTGCTGCGAGCGCGATCGGTGCGCGGGCGATCGTTGTAACGATCATTCGTGGAGCGCTCGGTACGCGGACGATCGTTGTAACGATCGTTGGTCGAGCGCTCGGTGCGGGGGCGATCACTGTAGGGGCGCTCAGTACGCGGACGATCCGAGCTGAAGCGATCGGTGCGCGGACGCTCGGTGGCACGCTCGGTGCGCGGCTTGTCGGATGCGAAGCGGTCATTACGCGGGCGGTCGTTGCCCACGCGCTCCTGGCGCGGACGCTCATCACGCGAGCGAGGGTCACGACTTGCCGGACGCTCACCGCGATGCGAGGAGTCCGAGCGACGCGGCGACTCCGAGCGCTCACTGCGAGCAGCGGAGCCTGAGCGATCCGCGCGCTTGGGCGCTTCTGCCCGAGTGGTGCGGGTATCGCCGAATTCGACGCGACGACGCTCGGCGCGGTTCTTGGGAGCTCCGGCGATGGGGCGCGCGGAGCCGGTCTTGTGCTTGGGCTTCGACGACTTCTTGGCAGCCTTGGGCGACGAACCCTTGGCGCCGGCCTTGGAGGTGGTCTTGCGAGCCCGTTCCTTCTTCGGTTTCGGGCGTGCGGTGGCAGAGCGAGTTGCAGGCATAGCTATTCCCATCGAGACATCACGCGCGTCTCGAAAGTGGTCCTCGTTCGACCTCAGTTGTGCCAAGACTCGCTGGCGGGCCGATTCATGATCGACCTCGTGAAATGCCACTGCGGCGCAGCGACCCCTCGATGTTACGGGAGTGAGCCGTGATACTGAAATCCACGAGGCAATACGCTCCTCTCGTGACCGAGAATCCCGCGGAGATCGCCTCCGAGCCGTCGGCACCATCACCCAAGAAGAAGCGGCTGCGCACGATCATCACGTTGCTGATCGGCCTGATCATCATGGCCGCGGTCTTCTTCTTCCTCTTCCCCCAGCTCGGCAACTACGGGAAGGCGATCGAGCAGCTCAAGAACATCTCGCCTCTGTGGATCGCGCTACTCATCGCAGCCGGCCTGCTCAATATCGCCCTCTACCCACTCACCGCCATCGCGGCGATTCCGCACCTGAGCTACCGGCACGCGTTCGTCAACCGGCAGGCCGGCTTCCTCGTCAGCAATGTGATCCCCGGTGGCGGGGCCGTTGCCGTGGGCACGCAATACGCGATTCTTGCCCGCTATGGAGTCCAGGCACCCGCTGCCGCCGCCGCGGTATCCGCTGATGCCGTCTGGACTTACCTGCTCACTCTCTCCTTCCCGATGATCGGCGTCGTCGGTCTCGTCATCGAAGGTCGTTCCACCGCGGGCTTCATGACCGGCGCGATCATCGGTGTCATCGTCGTGATCGTCTCGGTCATCGCGATCGCCTTGATCCTGCGCAGTGAGTCCGGAGCACGCAAGGTCGCGCGCATCGTGCAGCGACCTGTCAATCGGGCGATGAAGGTCATCAAGAAACCGGCGCCCGACATCACCGAGAAGCTGGTCGAGTTCCATCACGAGGCGTCCGAGCTCGTCGGCCGTCGCTGGCATTGGCTCACGATCACCAACGTGATTGCCCAGCTGACACCCTTCATCGTCCTGCTCTTCGCGCTCGCCGGGCTGGGGCAGTTCCCGCAGCCGCTCACGCTCATCGAGATCTTCGCGGCGTACTCGATCGCGCTTCTGCTCACGAGCTTCCCGATCACTCCCGGCGGCCTCGGCACGGTCGATGCCGCCCTCGTGGCGCTGCTGGTCGCCTTCGGTGTCGACAGCTCGATCGCCGTCGTCGCTGACCTCATCTGGCGACTCGTCTGGTTCCTGCCGCAGCTGCTCGTCGGGCTCGGCGCATTCGGAATGTACAAGTGGGATACGAGGAAGCATGAACATTGAGATCTGGTCTGATGTGGTCTGCCCCTGGTGCTTCATCGGCAAGCGCCGACTCGAGAGGGCACTCGCAGCCACCGGTGTGAGCGATGCCGTCATCACCCATCGCGCATTCCAGCTTGATCCGTCGGCGACAACCGAGGGCAGGCGCACGGTCGACGTGCTCGCCGCGAAGTACGGGCTCGATGATGCCGGCGTGAAGCAGATGATGGGCCAGGTGACCGAGGTTGCCGCCAGCGAAGGACTCCACTACCGACTTCTCGAGGGCATCAGCGGCAACACGGTGCTTGCGCATCGACTCCTGCTGTGGGCGCAGGAGCAGGGGCGTGCGCAGGAACTTCTCGAGCTGCTGTACTCGGCGTACTTCGAGGATGCCAAGCCGGTTTTCACCCTCGACGAGTTACTTCCCTACGTCGCAGAAGCAGGCCTGGATGCCAACGCTGCACGCATCGCGATGGATTCAGGCGCCTACGCGGCAGAGGTCGAATCCGACGCCGAGCTCGCCCGCGCCTTCGGAGCGAATGGTGTCCCGTTCTTCGTCTTCGATCGCACGTATGGAATTTCGGGCGCACAGCCGTTCGAGATCTTCGTGCAGACGATCGAGAAAGCCCGCGAGACTGACCACTAGCGGCCGTACACGCGCGCGCCGGGTTCCCTGAGGAGAAGCGGTCGGTTCTCGATTCGCGTAAGCACTTCGGGATCAATGCCGTCCACCGCGGTGCGATGCATGACGATCGCATCAGTGCCGGAGAAGTAGGCCTCGAGCCGGCGCTGGTATTCGGCAGAGTTCTTGCGCCGAGCACCCGAACTGAGGTGATCGGGATTGCTCCCCTGATCAATCGCGTAGACCGTGCCATCGACATCGAAGATCACCGGGCAGCCATTGTCGAGATCCCGGCTCAGAGCGTTGGTCGCGATGAGCACTCCGGGTGAGTCGGAGCCCACGCATCGGGCGCCGGCTACCGCGATCTCGACTTTCGGCACGTTGATCTGCTGATGATCGCTGAGGAACACGGATCGATAGCAGCTGGCCAGCAGCACGATCCCGCCGAAGCCAGCAATCAGGATCCGTGCTCCACGTTGAGTCCACAGACTTGAAACAACAGCGCCCACGACGAGCGCCAAGGCAGGGCCGATGAAAGACGAGTACCCGGCGAAGTAGACCGGCACATACAGGAGAACGCCCACCTGAACTACGAGAAGCGCGGCCCAGAGCCGAGCTCGTGGCACCTTCGCCCAGCAAGTGATCACAAGCACAGCCATCACCACTGTGCCGATCATCGCCAGCAGGGTAACCAGCCGTCCGTGAGCGATCACGGAGTCTGTCCCGAGATTGAGCATTTCGACAATTCGTTGAGTCTCGGGAGCGCCCCCGCGCCCCCGACCGATCTGGCCGAGCATCACGAGCTCGAACATCCTCGACGGCGCCAGGAGAAAGAAGGGAAGGATGATCGCGGTTGTCATGCCGATCCAGGACGCGGTCACAACCAGCGCACTGCGCCAGCGCCGCGCAAGCAGCAGCCACAGCACTACGACGATAAGGGGTACGGCGCCCCAGAGCTTGGTGCTCGTAGCACAGCCCAGCAGCGCGCCAGCGAGCACGAGACGCGGCCATCGCACATCGGAATCACGGAGTGCCCAGAGAGCACCGGCAATTCCGACCAGTACGAAGGCCTCGAGCATCGTGGTGCGCTCGACGTGTACGGCAGGCCACCAGACGGCGTAGAGAAGGCCCGCCGTGATGCCCGCCACGCGGCTCACCCTGCGCGCCGTGAAGTACACCACTACGGCGGTCAGCGAACCGAGGAGCATGACTCCGATTCGTGCGATCGCCCAGCCGTCCGCATCGGTGGTGAAATGCGCGATGAACGCGAACGGGGCGAGTGCGACCAGCACGCCCGGGGGATGCACGAGCACGAAATCCCGATATGGCATGAGCCCGGAGATGAATCCGGAAGAGGCGCTGAAGTACACGCCTTCGTCGTACCCGAGAAGACCGCGCAAGTCACCAGTGGAGATCACGGAGAGAAGGCGAACGCCGAAGGCGACGAGACCAATGAGCAACGGGGTCAACCACGACTGACACGGAATGCGACTCACTTCACGAGGCTACGGATCGATTTCTGACGAGAGACTGAGAACGACCCGGCGACCGTACTCACCCGCAGGCCTGGCACGATCGAGACCATGGACGACTCCACCAAGCGGCAACTGCGCTTCTCGCTCTTCCTGCAGGGCTTCGCCGCACTGCTGTTCGGCACGGTCACCGTGGTACGAGCAACCGCCGAGGGCATAGACGTACTGACGGCCCTCTTCGCCCTCGGATTTCTCCTGGCCTGCGGCGCTCTCTTCCTCACCGTCCGCTACATGCGCTCGCACTGACCTGGCACCACTGCTAGCCTGACGTCGTCAGGGGAGCTC
>JBEGLG010000077.1:0-5846 GCA_041183645.1 Actinomycetota bacterium
CTGCGTCGCCTGGTCGAGGCCGGCACGCGCATCGTCAGCATGGGCTACGGCGGCCAGGGCGATGTCGACGAAATGGTCGACCGTGCTCAGGCCGAGGTCTACGACGTCACTGATCGACGCACGGCCGAGGATTACGTCCCGCTGCGCGACATCATGGGCGATGCCCTCAACGAGATCGAGGCGATCTCGAATCGCGGTGGCGAGATGGTCGGGGTGCCCACCGGTTTCACCGATCTCGATCAGCTCACGAACGGCCTGCATCCCGGTCAGCTGATCATCCTCGCGGCGCGTTCCGCCATCGGTAAGTCAACGCTGGGCGTCGACATCGCGCGGACCGCATCCATCAAGCACGGCTTGACCAGTGTCATCTTCTCCCTGGAGATGAGCCGCAACGAGATCGTCATGCGCCTGCTCTCCGCCGAGGCGCAGGTTCCGCTGCATCACATGCGCGCCGGCACGATGAGCGATGCAGATTGGTCAAAGCTCGCGAACAAGATGGGTGTTGTCAGCGAGGCACCGCTGTTCATCGATGACTCACCGAACATGACTCTCATGGAGATTCGCGCGAAGTGCCGCCGATTGAAGCAGCGTCATGACCTCCGCCTCGTCGTCGTCGACTACCTGCAGCTGATGACCTCCGGCAAGAAGGTCGAGAGCCGCCAGCAGGAAGTCTCGGAATTCTCGCGTTCGCTCAAACTCCTCGCCAAGGAGCTCGAGGTTCCGGTCATCGCGATCTCTCAGCTCAATCGTGGCCCCGAGCAGCGCACCGACAAGCGCCCGATGCTTTCCGACCTTCGTGAGTCGGGCTCACTCGAGCAAGACGCCGACATGGTGGTGCTCCTGCACCGCGAGGATGCCTATGAGCGCGAGTCACCGCGAGCCGGTGAGGCTGATTTCATCGTGGCCAAGCACCGCAATGGCCCCACCGCCACCGTCACCGTGGCCTTCCAGGGTCACTACTCGCGCTTTGTCGATATGGCGCAGATCTAGTAGCGCTACTTGGCGCTACCCGCTCCGATCAGTTCCCGCTCCGCTCGCGTACTCGTCGCCTGCGATGTCGCTTGGGCCGTAGCCCGCTTCGCGAAATAGCCGCGGGGGAGCCAGCCACGTGCGGTGAGCAGCAGCACGATGATGAGCGTGACCGAACCGATCAGCATCAGCGATGCCGGCACGAGTGCATCGGTACCGGCCATCACGTAGTGAGCGGTAGCGAGGGGCCACGCCGCATAGGCGATCAAGTGAGTGCGGTTGAACCAGGTCACGCCGACCTTGCCCATGCGAGCACGCACTCGCGCGATCAGCTGCACCGGCACCATCAGGTATGCCGCGATGATGCCGAGACCGAGGGCGAATGGCTTCCACGACGAGGTGAACGGGATCAGCGCATTGGCCCAGGTGAAGTTCATGGTGGGATCCAGCAGCACGGTCGCGAGGTGCACGGCGAGCGTGACCAGTGCGAGCGATCCGAGGTACTTGTGCATGCTCATCAGCCGAATGGGCGAGCCGGCAGGCAGGATGCGCGTGCGCAGCAGCAATCCCCACATGATCGTGGCTGACAGGAGTGTCCAGGCGGTGATGCCACTGGCCCGCATGGCGAACCACATCCAGGGGAGATTCGACGACATCACGAGCCCTTCGTGGTGGCCTGCGGAGCGGTTGCGGTGCGCTGCGGAGTCGTGACGCTCGGCTTCGAGGTGGTGCGCTTCGAACTGAGCGACGACTTGGTTCCGGTGGAGGAGACCTTCGCCTTGTAGCTGGCCACCTGCGCGTCGTAGCTCGCCTGCGAGCCCTGGGCCGCGGAACTCGCTGTGGTCACGGTGGAGTCCGAGGAGCCGGATGCCACGGCAGCCTGAGAGGTCTGGAAGGCCAGGAGTCCGGCAATACCGGCCATCGCGCCCACGGCCACGGCGGAGGAGACCACCTTGTCCTTGGTCGACGGTCCCTTGCCTCGACGTGCTGCGCTCATGATCTCTCCTTCGTGCCGGTCACCCGCGGCAACCTTGATTGCTGTTACGTCAGTTATAGGTCGCGAGCCATTCGGTGAAACCCCAGGAATGGATAAGCGCAGGTAAGGAGGTGGATATCCTCGCCTTCAGTCCGAATCCACGAGGGGATCCCGCAGTGCAGACCGTCGATCAGAGCCTCGACCAGCTGGTGGAGCGCGCCCGAGGCCTCGCCACCCCTGGCACCCGAACCATCCTCGGCATCACCGGCTCGCCCGGCGCCGGCAAGTCAACTGTCGCGGAAGCGCTGCTCGCGGGGCTCGGCGATCTCGCCGTGCTCGTCCCGATGGACGGCTATCACCTGGCCAATGAGGTTCTGCTCGACCTGGGTCGCCGCGACCGCAAGGGCGCACCCGACACTTTCGATGCTGCCGGCTATGTCGCGCTGCTCGAGCGACTCCGTGATCAGCGCGATGACGTGGTCTATGCGCCGCGGTTCCTGCGCGAGATCGAGGAGCCCATCGCGAACTCCATCGCTGTCCATCGCTCGACCCCGCTGATCATCACGGAGGGCAACTACCTGCTGGTCGACAGCGGTGACTTCGCTCGAGTTCGACCCTTGCTCGACGAGGCCTGGTTCCTCGTTCCCGATGACTCCGTGCGTCAGGAGCGACTCATTGCGAGACACATGTCGTATGGCAAGGACGAGGAAGCAGCCCGCGCCTGGGCGCTGGGTACCGATGAGGCGAATGCCCGACTGGTGGCGGCCACTGCAGTCCATGCCGATCATGTGATCCGCGTGATCTGATCCGGGCCTTTAGTCCCTGACGACTCGGGTCTTTCAGGTGATCGCAGCATTCACTGCAGCGGCGGAGAATGGCGGAAGCAGATCACCGCTTCCCCGGGAGGACTCATGTCGCACTACCGAATGCCGATTCTGGAGGAGACCGGCTACGTCGTGCTTGATGCCTACGGTCAGGTGATGGATCAGTCCGAGTGGATGACCCTCGAGTACGTCGACTGGAAATCCTCCGGCGATACCCGTTTCGCACCGATCGCCAGTGCCCAGGGCGAGATCGAATGCAATGGCTTCTGGCACGCGAATCCGCCCAAGGCCGACAAGGACGGCGTGTGGATCCCTGCGCAGGTTGACCGCGCGCCGACTCTGACCGCGCGGGCACGCGAGGTAGGTGCGAACATCGGCCGTTGCCGCGTGATCGAGCTGCAACCCAACACGTATGCGGATGCTCTCTACAACTCGCATCTCGACGACAACAACCGACTCAATCCCGAGGGCGAGGGCTGGGTCGTGCGCTGCTTCATGCAACTCAGCGACAATCCGGACTCGTACATGATCCTCCGCGAGGACATCAATGACCCGAGTACCGAGACGCGCATCGCGCTTCCGGCAGGGGCGCAGTTGATCGTGGACTCCGAGCGGATGTGGCACTCGGTCTGGCATCAGGGTGTCGATCCCCGGTACTGCCTGATCACGTCATACGAGTCGGGTCCGGATCTCGAGAAATGGCTGTGGGAGCTGAACCCGGTGACACGTGTCGACTCCGCGCCCATTGATCGCGCCGCCGCCGCGGCCTCGGAGATCGAGGCCCAGACACGACGAGCGGGTCGTACCGACTACTACGGATACGACCCGACCGACGTGCGCTCTGAGGCCTAGCTGGGATTGACGGTAATCGACACCTTCTTGATCTTCTTGCCACCGTTCTCGACCGCGTCGTCGTAGACCTTGACGACCGCAGTACCCGGGCCGACAGCACGGAATGCGACGACCGAGGCGTTGTCAGCAGGCAGTACCTCCACGACTGAGGGGTCGCTCGAGATCGCGGTGAAGTTGCCGTTCTTCGCGTACTCGTAAGCGGGGAACACGGCAATCTGATTCGGGATCATCTCGATCGTCTTGGTCTTCTTCTTGACCATGATCGGTGCCCAGGTCGCGGGGTCATTGCCGACGATCGGTGCCGCGGTGCTGCTGGCGACAGCAGAGGTCGCCGGCGAGGCTGCCGAGGATGCCTCGGAACTACTCGAGCCGCCGCCGCAGGCGGCGAGGGTTGAAGTGGCAAGAAGCGCCACAGCCGAGGCGGAGATCAGCTTGGTTGTTGTACGCATTCGGGACTCCTTACGTCCGCCGCAGGTAATGCGGCTCTAGCCGAATGGTCCCCTGTTCACGGGGTCAGTCGTGCGACGACACGCAGGGCTTTACCGAAAGCGATGATCAGTGGGTCATCCACAGTTCGACGACCAGGACGATCAGGCCGAGGAGTGCGTACCCGATGCCGAAGACGAGCTGTCGCCCGATCGGCAGTCGCGCTCGACGTCCGGCGTAGAAGCCCCACCAGAACAACGACAGGAAGAGGCCGATCAGGATCACCCAGGTGGTGAAGCCGGCATCCCAGCCGAACATTGTCGCGATCAGGGCGAAGATCACCGGAGCGATGCACGGATAGAGGTACTGCATGTTCACGATGAAGACATGCCGCCGGTCATGCCTGTTCAACGGGCGATGAAAGCGAATCTGCAGATCAAGCGCCTCGGAGAATGCGTGGGCCATGGCCAGGGCGAACAGCGGCGCGATCAGCACTGCCGTCGTGCGCTTGAAGCCCGACCAGGTCATGTCGCCGGAGCCCTCGTCGAACACGGTCAGGGCGGTGATCATGATGATGGTCGCGTAGATCGCCGCGCGCGGGTCGACCCGAAGCGGGCCGATGCGCAGCCGCGGATCCTCATGCGGGGTGTCGAGATCGTCAGACACGTGAGCTGAACTCCCTGATCACGGCGTCGCTGAGCCCCGGCCAGTTCTCCATTGCCCAGGGGCCGAAATCGGTATCCGACAGACTGACGCAGGCCAAGTCATGTTCCGGATCAACCCAGAGGAATGAGCCGGACTGGCCGAAGTGGCCGAAGGTATGCGGGGAGTTCAGCGACCCTGTCCAGTGCGGATCCTTGCCGCTGCGAATCTCGAAGCCGAGGCCCCAGTCATTGGGGGTCTGGCGACCATAGGAAGGCAGGATCCCGGCGACGCCGGGGAACTGGACAGTCGTGGCCTCGTCAAGCAGGGCCGGATCGAGCACATGCGGATCCAGCAGCTCGCGGGCGAGGAGGGCGAGGTCATCGACCGTTCCGGTCATGTCCTTCGCGGGCGAGCCGTTCAGGACGGTGCTGTGCATGCCGAGCGGAGCCAGGATTCGCTCGTGCACGCGTGCGGCCAGAGGCACGCCGGTGCGCTGCTCGAAGTAGTCGCCGGCGGTCTCGATACCGCGATTGGAATAGATGCGACGTGTGCCGGCGGCTGCAAGCTGCCGATCATCATCGAAGTTCAGCCCGGACGAATGGGCGAGAAGATGACGCAGCGTGGAGCCTTCGGGGCCAGCCGGTTCGTCGAGATCGAGTTCGCCCGAGTGAACGGCATCCAGGATCGCGAGAGTCGCAATGGGCTTGGTCACGGAGGCCAGACGATGCACGGCATTCGTGCCACTCGAGGCTGCGAGAGTTCCGTCGGGACCGATCACCGCAACAGAGGCTCGGACGGGCCACGTGCCCACGATGGCGTCGAGATTCACGACTCGACGATATCGCGGGCATTGGCACGCGACAGCGGGCGGATGTTGATTGGATGGGAGTAACCCGTGGAAAGAGGACAGATGAACGCGATTGACCGTGCACGACTTGCGACTCTGCTCGACGCTGAGCGCCTGCTGCACCTCGAGCGCACTCCGGCCTCGCGCGCGGAATTCGAGAGAGCTGATCACCTGCTCGGCGGCGTGCCCATGACATGGATGAGCAAGTGGTCGGGCGGTTATCCGCTCTACCTCGCCACCGCTCACGGGAATCGGATCACTGATCTCGATGGTCATGAGTATGTCGATTTCGCCCTCGGCGACACCG
>JBEGLG010000078.1:0-2613 GCA_041183645.1 Actinomycetota bacterium
CCTCAGTGAGCGCCGAACGCAGTCGATACCCTTGGGTATCCCTTCGGGGGCGGTAGCTCAGCTGGTTAGAGCCCCGGACTCATAATCTGGTCGTCGTCGGTTCGAGCCCGACCCGCCCCACTATCGCGTGAAGTCTCTGGTTTCTCACCCCTTTCGTCGCAGGCCGTTGCCGGCGGCAAGCGGTGCTGACACCACTCTGGCGGTCGGCAATTCCTCGACTTTCACCTCGGTGAACACGCCGGCGTCAACCCACTGTCGCAGGTGGCTGAGCGCGTCAAAGTCCTTATCAACTGTCCAAGCGGCATCGAGGGCCGAGCCGAGGTGCGCGCCGTCGGCCAGATGCCTCAAGGCGGCATAGTTGGCGGGTGTAAGCGGAAAGATTTCCGCCTTCCAGTGCGGCCGCAAGATGAGTGCGTGGCTGGCTTGGTCCCAGAGTTCCGGAAGTCCGATGTCATCGTCTTCCTGATGCGCACGCCAGATCTGCACCACTGACCATTCTGATGCGAACAGCGCGCACGCCGGGTGGAGCTGCAATCGAACGAGCGGCAGCTGTTCGGGCGATAGCTCGGCTAGGGCGTCAAAGGTCACGGGCTGGGCGGACGGCGCGTAATGGGCGCGATGGAGCGCCCACTCCAGTCGCGCCGTATCGGGGAAGTACGGGTAGTCGGCGACGTGGGGGAAGTCCGCGAGGAAGTCGGCAAACCCTGCTCCGAATTCGTTCAGGTCGGGGCTGCGCGAGGGCACGGCGATGCCGAATTCTCGAGTGAGTCCGCCGAAGAACTCTTCGCCGACGAGCGCCAGCATGACCGGGTACGCGTCGCTCAGGGTCTTCTCCCACGTGGCGAACTGATTCCCGCGGTACAGGCCGAGCCGATGCTGGCCGTGGTCCGAAGTGAATAGGCGAAGCACTCGATCCGTTCGGGTTCGATCGACGAGGGCTGCGGCGAATTCCTCTTGGGTCTCGGCAAGGTCTGCGTTCTGAACACCTACGACTTCGACAGGTACTTCTTCGAAGGTTGGGGCTGCGGTGGTGGAATCGTCATGACGAATGTGAATCACGCTCGTGGCGACTGAGCGCGCGCGTTCGGCCTCGCCGAGCAGTACCTCGAGTGGTGGGAGATCGGTGTCCCATTCGACGAGCGTGGGGAGCTGTCCGAACCGTTGAATCGCTGCTTCGTAGATGACCCAGACCGGATCTGCCACGACATCGCCGTGATGGTCGATGACTGCCTGCGGAGTGACCAGGTGGCCACCGAGGTGAATCTCGCCGACGCTGCCCACCGCGATCTGCTGCAAGGCGGTGAGCGCATCCTCGCCGTGATTGCACTGATTGACGTAGAGGTTGTTGACGTCCAGCAGCAATCCACAGCCGGTTCGCTTCACGAGAGAGGCCATGAATTGTGCTTCGCTCATCGAGTCTTGGCGGAAACGTACATAAGTCGACACGTTCTCGAGGAGAAGCTGGCGATTCAGGATCTCCTGCACCCTGTCGACCCGCTCGCACATGAGTGTCAGGGCAGCATCGTCCAAGACAAGGGGCAGTAGATCGTTGAGCTGGCGTCCGCTGATGGCACCCCAGGAGAGATGCTCCGACACCAGTGCAGGCTGAACACGGTCGACAAGAGACCGCACCCGATCCAGGTGCTCCTCGGAAAATCCTCGTGCCGAGCCGAGGCCGAGGCCGACGCCGTGCAGACTGAAGGGATAGTCCGCGCTCAGCTCCTGCAGGACATGCCAGTCCCAGCCCGCCTGGTCGAGGAAATTTTCCGTGTGGATCTCAAGCCAGTCGACGGGTGGTCGATGCTCGAGGAATTCTCGATAGTGGAGTGCGCGAAGGCCCACGCCGAAGCCGAGCTGAGTCGCGACCGTCCCGCTTTCGCGTGTGAGCACTGACGTGATTCCGCGTGCAGTCGGCTGAGCGACTACAGCTTCTTCATGGCGGTGCTTGCATCTTTTCCGCCCAACGCTGCGCAGGTACCTTTGACGACGTATACCCATTCATCCGGAGCGTTGTCGGATTTCGACTGACCGGCGCACGAATGCGAGCCTGACGAGCTGGCGCAGTCGTTCTTGCCCGCCTTGGCTATGCCGTAGCACTTCTCCTTTGCGGTCTCACCTTTGAGGCCGAGGGCAGTAGTCCCTGATGGGGACGGGGCGGCGCTGGCCGCGGCGGTCGGGCTTGCCGGGGTTGCTCCCGAGCTTTCCGAGCTGGCGCTGCTGACGGCGGAACTGGCTGAGCAGGCGGTAAGCGGAGCCGCAATGGCCATGGACGCGATGAGCAGTGTCATCGTGTTCGAGATTCTCACGGCTAAGCCCTTCTTCTGAGGAGTTGACTCACCCGGAAACACGAAGTCCTCTTGCCGCAAGGTGAACGCGTGTGCGCAGGCGAATACTTGCCGACGCCGCGTGATGGGGCAAGCGACGGGCCGTGGATGTGCGCCTCAATGTGAGGGAGCTGGCTGAATCGAGGGAGCGTCACTGGGGCCGCTCAAGG
Organism: Actinomycetota bacterium; assembly: GCA_041183645.1. Lineage (GTDB taxonomy): Bacteria > Actinomycetota > Actinomycetes > S36-B12 > S36-B12 > CAIKZY01. The sequence goes on from JBEGLG010000078.1 coordinate 2,495, forward strand.
GCATCCGATGACGACCCGACTCGGGTCATGACAGGATTCAGTGCTCCCCGGGGGAGCAGAGGTTCTCGGGAGGAGCAGCACCATGGATCATTCAGCCGGCACAGGGCTCATTGGCGCGG
>JBEGLG010000079.1:0-2787 GCA_041183645.1 Actinomycetota bacterium
TCGCAGACCTCGGGCCAGCTCATCGGCGCCCGCGCCCTGATGGGCATCGGTGCCGCCCTCATCTTCCCCGCAACCCTCGCGATCCTGGTCAATGTCTTCACCGACCCCAAGGAGCGCGCCGCGGCCATCGGCATCTGGACAGCCATGGTCGGCGTGGCCGTTGCCATCGGCCCGATCACCGGCGGGCTGCTTCTTGAGCACTTCTGGTGGGGATCGATTTTCCTGGTCAACATTCCCGTGGCGCTGATCGCCATCGTGCTCGGCGCCTTCCTGCTGCCGGAATCACGGGATCCGAAGGTGGGTCGCATGGATTACCGCGGCCTCGTGCTGTCGGCTGCCGGTGTCGGCCTGATCATCTGGGCGATCATCGAGGCGCCCGGGTGGGGCTGGACCTCACCGGGAATCTTGGCAGCGTTGATCGGCGGCATCGCACTTCTCGTCGTGTTCGCGTTCGTCGAGCGGCGCATCGATCACCCCATGCTCGATGTTCACCTCTTCACCAATGCTCGATTCTCGGCCGCAAGCCTGTCGGTGACGACCGCCTTCTTCGCCCTCTTCGGCTTCATCTTCCTGATCACGCAGTTCCTGCAACTCGTGCAGGGTTTCTCCCCGCTCGAGGCGGGCATTCGCACGCTGCCGTTCGCAATCGCGACGGGAATCATGTCGCCGCTGGCAATCGTGCTCATGCATCGCTTCGGCTCGCGGGCCATCGTGGCCCTCGGCCTGCTCGTGATGGGCGCGGGGTTCCTGATCGCCGCCACCATCAAGGTCGACACTCCGTACTTCGGCCCGGTGATCATCTCGATGGTGACCATCGCGGCGGGCCTCGGCCTGGCAACAAGCCCCGCGACCGAGTCGATCATGGGAGCGCTGCCGCCGGAGCAAGCGGGCGCCGGCGCCGCGGTCAATGACACGACGCGCGAGTTCGGCGGCACGCTGGGCGTCGCGGTCGTCGGGTCGGTATTCCTCAGCATCTATGGCTCGAAGGTGATCGAGGGCTATCGCAGTCTTGGTCTGCCGCCGCAATACGAATCGGTCGTGCGCGAGTCGATGGGCGGGGGGCTGGCTGTAGCCGAGCACCTGCCCGCTGGTCCGGCTGTTCAGTTGGCCGATTTCGTCAAGGGTGCGTTCATCGAGGGACTCTCACGCGGATCGCTCGTCGCCGCAGGCGTAGTGGTCGTGGGCGCGTTCGTGGCGTGGGTCTTCCTGCCGGCCCGGGCTCGGGCGTAGCCGAGGCAGGGATCGATAGCCTGACGTCATGGACGAAAGCCAGGCCGAGCGCGACGAAGCCGGCGCCATGGCTGCTGAACTCGCTCAGCGGCAGCGCGATGCCGAGAGCGTCTTCGCGCACCTGGGCTTCAGCAGCCTCCCGCAGGCCATGGTCGAGCGCATCACCAATTTCAACGATCCTCGTCAGGGCTGGCGTCGCCTCTTCTCCGAGATCATGGGCACGTTCTTCCTGGTGCTCGTGGCCGCCGGCGGCGGCATGATGGCCGCGGCCTTCGATGGTGCCATCGGTCGCACCGCAGCCGTGGTCGCGCCAGGCCTGATGGTGATGGCGATGATCCTGTTCATGGGCAAGGTGTCCGGAGCTCACTTCAACCCCGCTGTCAGCTTCGCCTTCGCCCTGCGCGGTGACTTCCCGTGGCGACGAGTGCCCGGCTACATCGTCGCCCAGTTCATCGGCGCGACCTTGGCAGTGCTGTTCCTCCAGGCCGTGGTCAACGTCTCGGCCTCTACGGGGGCTACGTATCCGGCCGCGTCGACGACCAATCTCGCGGCATTCTGGATGGAGCTGATCCTCACGTTCGGCTTGATCAGCGTGATTCTCGGTACTGCTTCAGGTGCGCAGAACATCGGCATGATCGGTGCACTCGCGGTCGGTGGCTACATCGCCCTCGCAGGAATGTGGGCCAGTCCGCTCTCGGGAGCGTCGATGAATCCGATGCGCTCGCTGGCGCCCGACGTTGTCGCGAATGACTACAGCGCCTACTGGGTGTACCTGGCAGGCCCGATGGTCGGGGCGGCGCTCGCCGTGCTCGCTGCCTTCATCCTGCGCGGCCATGGTGGTGGCCGTTCAGGTTCACTGGCAGCGCAGGGAACTCTGCACACCACGCCGATGGTGCCGGGCAAGGACTAATGCAGATCGCTTGAGCCTGCTCAGGCTGCTGGCTGCTCGGCTCCGCGCGAGGGTCCCTGCATTCTCGATCGTCGCTCGACCACGGTGAGGGCAGCCCAGGCGGCGAGCGCGACAAGGCAGCCCAGAATGCCATCGAGTCGAAGCCCTGCCGCCAGTTGCTCCGACTGCTGGGCCGTGACTGACGAGGAGCCGCCGCTCATGTTCACGGCAGTGATGACACTCGTGCCGAGCACGACCACGCCGAGGCCTGAGCCGATGGAGCTCGCCGCACCACGAAATGACGACATCGGCCCGGTAGCGCCAGGCTCTGCTCGCGACATGACGTCGGTGTTGAGCGCGGTCACCGCAGCGAAGGCGACCATGTTGAACAGCGTCGCGCAGGCGACGAGGTACCACGCGGGAGTAGTGGCGTGCATGGCAAGGAGCGGCAGCATCGTGACAGCCAGTGCGAGGGTCAGGTGCCTGCCGGCAGTTCCCTTGCCCCAACGGCGTATCGCGAGACCGGCGATGAGCTTGGCGCCGATGACAGCACTCGCCTGCGCCGGGATCACGGCGATGGAGGCCTCCAGCGGAGACATTCCGTACATGTACTCGAGCGCGAGGATCACGTAAGTGAGCGTTCCGACGAGGGCCACGAACGTGACGCC
>JBEGLG010000080.1:0-3830 GCA_041183645.1 Actinomycetota bacterium
TCTGCACTCCCGAGGAATACCGACGGTTCCTGCACCAGACACCGATCTTCGAGCGACTGCTCATCGAGGACGGCATCATCCTGCGCAAGTACTGGTTCAGCGTCAGTGACGAGGAGCAGGAACGTCGCTTCAGGTCACGTCTCGAGGATCCCATGCGCCAGTGGAAGCTCTCCCCGATGGACCTCGAGTCGATCACGCGCTGGGAGGACTACTCGCGAGCTAAGGACGAGATGCTCGTGCACACCGACATTCCCGAGTCACCGTGGTACGTGGTGGAGGCCGACGACAAGCGACGTGCGCGCATCAACATGATCCATCATCTGCTCTCGACCATCCCGTATGAGCAGGTCATGCGACCCCCGCTGGAACTTCCGCATCGGCCGAAGTCGAGTGGCTATGAGCGTCCGCCCCGCGACTTGAATAACTACGTGCCCGACTACGCGGCGAGCCTGCTCGAGAAGTGAGCGATCAGAGATCGGAGCCGCGCCCGGGGGCGTGACTCTCGAGGAGTGCGTACACCTCACTGGCGCGGTAACGGCGATGGCCGCCAAGGGTGCGAATGCTGGCGAGCTTGCCGGCTTTCGCCCAGCGGGTCACCGTCTTGGGATCGACACGGAAGAGCGCCGCAACCTCGGATGGGGTGAGCAACTGCTCGGACTCTGGCCCGGCCATGCACGCCTCCCCGTCTGAAATTGATCCTGATGTGCCTGCGTGGACCGTCGTACTGTCCCATCCAGGTGGGGGTGCGGCAAGCATAAATGGCCGAAACATTGCGTTTTTCCCCGTCTGGGGGGCCGATTTCCGTCTGCACAGAGGATCGAGTCCGAAATGTCCGTTCCTGGTTGATCCGGACCGGATAGCCGCTGCCTGGGGCGCCAGGTAGACTTCCCTTCATTGACGCGCGGCGGCCCCGGGGCTGCTGCGCGAGTTCCGTCCAATACGTACCGGGGCGATGGCCCCGAATAAGGGGGTCGAGCCATGGGGCGCGGCCGGGCCAAGGCGAAGCAGACCAAGGTTGCCCGCGAGCTTAAGTACGGTGGTCCGCAGACTGATTTCGATCGTCTGCAGGCCGAGCTCGGCGGAGGAAGCAGCACGTACACGAGCACGACCGTCGACACCGATGATGTCGACGATGAAGACGACCCCTACGCGAAGTACCTCGACGACGACGAGAAGTGAGCCTGGGCTCCGCGATTACCTCGCGTAGGAGCCCATCAGCGTTGTCGCCCCACCCTTGCCACCCTTGGCCTCGGCGTCGCCATGCTCGCCCTCGCGACGATCGCGGATCTCGCCGCAGACCCACGACGGCACGCCTCGCTCATCGAGCAGTCGAAGTGCAGCATCGACTGACGACGGCGGAACGATGGCGATCATGCCCATGCCCATGTTGAAGGTGCGCTCGAGCTCGATCTGATCGACCTTGCCGAGCTGACCGATGAGGGTGAAGACCGGCTGCGGGGTCCAGCTCGCCCGATCGATGTCGACAGCAAGGTGCTGCGGAAGTACGCGCGCGATGTTGGCCGCGATTCCGCCGCCGGTGATGTGGCTCATCGCGTGCACTTCCACAGCGTCGGCGAGCGCCAGGCAGTCCAGCGCGTAAATACGCGTCGGAATGATGAGCTCCTCGCCCACGGTGTGACCGAGCTCATCGATGTGCGCGGAGAGACCGGGGCCGCCGTCACCCAGCAGCACGTAGCGCGCGAGCGAATAGCCATTGGAGTGCAGGCCCGAGGACTTCATCGCGATGACGACATCGCCAGGGCGCACGAGATCCGCACTGAGCAGGCGATCGGCCTCGACCACGCCGGTTCCGGCACCGGCCATGTCGTACTCATGCGGGCCGAGCAGACCGGGATGCTCGGCGGTCTCGCCACCGAGAAGTGCGCAGCCGGCCTGGCGGCAGCCCTCGGCAATGCCCGCGACGATGTTCGCGATGCGCTCGGGCACGACGGAACCGGTGGCGATGTAGTCGGTGAGGAAGAGCGGCTCTGCACCGCAGACCACGAGATCGTCGACGATCATCGCGACGAGATCGATGCCTACCGTGTTGTGGATGTCGAGTGCCTGCGCAACCGCGACCTTGGTGCCCACGCCATCGGTCGAGGTCGCGAGCAAAGGCTTGCGGTACTTCGTCAATGCACTGGCATCGAAGAGACCGGCAAAGCCGCCGAAGCTGCCCACAGTCTCGGGACGCTGCGCTGCGGCGACCGAGGCGCGCATCAGTGCAACCGCACGCTCACCGGCCTCGACATCGACACCCGCTGCTGCGTAAGACGCGCCGGTCATGGACGATCCAGGGCATCGAGTGCGCCACCGGCGACGGCGTTCGTGACGCCGTCGGCATCGACCACGCGACGCTCAATGCCATCGAGCACCTGCTTGCCCACGGCCTGCTGAGCCTCGGGAATCTGCACGGGGTAGATACCGTCGAAGCAGGCGCGGCAGAGATTTTCCTTGGGAATGGTCGTGGTCTCGACGAGCTTGTCGAGATCGACATAGCCGAGGGAATCCGCACCGATCGAGGTGCAGATCTCGTCGATCGTGAGGCCGTTGGCCACCAGCTCGGCGCGCGTGGCGAAGTCGATGCCGTAGAAGCAGGGCCACTTCACGGGCGGGCTGCTGATGCGCACGTGGACTTCCTTGGCGCCGGCCTCGCGCAGCATGCGCACGAGGGCGCGCTGGGTGTTGCCGCGCACGATCGAGTCGTCGACGACCACGAGGCGCTGGCCGGCGATGACCTCGCGCAGCGGATTGAGCTTGAGTCGGATACCGAGCTGGCGAATGGTCTGCGAGGGCTGGATGAACGTGCGGCCGACATACGCGTTCTTCACCAGGCCCTCGGCGAACGGGATGCCGGACTCCTGCGCGTAGCCGATCGCGGCGTAGCGACCAGATTCGGGCACCGGGATCACCAGGTCGGCGTCGACCGGATGCTCGCGCGCCAGCTCGCGACCGATCTCGACACGGGATACCTGCACGCTACGGCCCGCGATGGTGGTGTCGGGGCGAGCGAGGTAGACGTACTCGAAGAGGCAGCCTTTCGGCTCAGCCGGGGCGAAGCGCTGCGAGCGCAGGCCGTGCTCGTCGATGCAGATGAGCTCGCCCGGCTCGACTTCGCGCACGAAGGCGGCACCCACGATGTCGAGGGCAGCGGTCTCGCTGGCGATGACCCAGCCACGCTCGAGTCGACCGAGCACCAACGGGCGGATGCCCTGGGGGTCGCGGGCGCCGTAAAGAGCGTCGTCGTCCATGAACACGAGGGAGAACGCGCCGCGCACATGCGGCAGCTCGAGCATGGCCGCGGCCTCGATGCTGAGATCGGGATGCACGGCGAGCAGTGCGGTCAGGACGTCGGTGTCGTTGGTCGCGACAGCCTCGCCGAGGGGCAGTTCGCCCGAGCTCGTGGCCAATTTGGCGAGCCGGGTGGCAAGTTCGCGGGTATTGGTGATGTTGCCGTTGTGGCCGAGGGCGAGATGACCCGTGGCGGTGGAGCGAAGGATGGGCTGCGCGTTCTCCCAGACACTTGCCCCCGTGGTCGAGTAGCGCGTGTGGCCGATCGCGACATGGCCCTTCAGTGACTCCAGGCTCGCCTCGGTGAAGACCTGCGACACGAGGCCCATGTCCTTGTAGACGAGGATGTGGCTGCCATCGCTGACCGCAATTCCGGCGGATTCCTGGCCGCGATGCTGCAGTGCGTAGAGGCCGAAGTACGTGAGTTTGGCAACCTCGTCGCCGGGAGCCCAGACCCCGAATACGCCGCAGGCGTCCTGGGGGCCCTTATCGCCGGGAAGGAGGTCATGGTTCAGGAGTCCATCGCCTCGCGCCACGGC
>JBEGLG010000081.1:0-3044 GCA_041183645.1 Actinomycetota bacterium
CGCGCATCTCGATCACTGCGGATACATCCCGGCATTGGTACGCGACGGGTTTACCGGCCCTGTCTATTGCACGCCGAATACCGCGGCACTCGCGGCAATCGTGCTGCGCGACAGTGCGAAGCTGCAGGAGGAGGACGTCGACTTCGCGCGCCGGAAGGGCTTCTCCCGGCATGAGTCACCCAAGGCGCTCTATGTGGTCGATGACGCGATGCAGGCCATCGACCAGTTCGTCGAAGTCGAATTTCGAGTCGACTTCCACCCGGTGCCCGGCACGACCGCGCACTTCGACCCGGCCGGACACATCCTCGGCTCCTCCGTGCTCACCCTGAGCGACGGCACGCGCACTGTCGCCTTCAGCGGCGACCTCGGTCGCGACAACCACCCGCTGCTGCTCAAGCCCGAATCACCGATCGACGCCGATGCGATCGTCGTCGAGTCGACTTACGGCGATCGCGAGCACGAGGATGCGGATGCCGAGCTCGAGGAGATGGCCGCGGCGATCACGCGCACGATCAAGCGTGGCGGCACCGTGGTGATTCCGGCCTTCGCAGTCGATCGCACTGAGGTACTGCTCAAGGCCCTTCACGACCTCCAGGACACCCATCGGATCCCGAAGGTGCCGATCCATGTCGACAGTCCGATGGCACTCGCCGCCATGCATGTGTACCAGTCGGCGATCAGCGATGGCGATCCCGAGCTCAACAGCGCCACGATCGCGCAAGGCCCCGACATCATCGCGCCGGCCAATCTCTTCGAGGCCACGACGCCCGAGCAGTCGAAGAAGCTCGACCTCGGCGGGGCGCGCATCATCATCTCCGCCTCGGGCATGGGCACCGGCGGCCGCGTCGTGCATCACCTGAAGGCAATGCTTCCCGACCGAGACAACTGCGTGATCCTGGCCGGCTACCAAGGAGTGGGCACGCCGGGTCGCGCACTGCTCGATGGGGCACGCGAACTGAAGTTCCACGGCCATTACGTGAACGTGAATGCGGAAATCGTCGATGTCGGTGCCTTCTCGGTGCATGCCGATGCGACCGAGCTCATTGACTGGCTGCGCGGAGCGAGTGCTCCCCCGTCACGCGTATTCGTGATTCACGGCGAGCCTGATCCCGCGGCGACGCTCGCCGGGCGGATCACTTCGACACTCGGTATCAGCGCGGTCGCGCCCGAGACCGGCGATCGCGTCGAGATCTAGGCGGAGATTGCCGCCGGCGAGTTCGACCAGGTCTTATAGCCGCCGTCGAGGTTGGCCGCCTTGATGCCGAGCTCGCGCAGGAGGGTCGAGGCCGTGTGACCGCGCTGGCCGACCTGGCAGGTGACGATGACGTTCTCCTTCGGGATCTCCGCGAAGCGCTCGCGCAGGTCATCGACCGGGATGTTGATCGCACCGTCGATGTGACCGGCGCTGAACTCGCCCGGTGTGCGCACGTCGATGAGCGTCGCGCCTTCGGCCATGCGATCGGCCAGCTCATTCCACTGCACGCTCTCGGTGAGACCGCTGAGGATGTTGTCGGCCATGTAGCCGAGCATGTTGACGGGATCCTTCGCGGAACCGAAGGGCGGCGCGTAGGCCAGCTCGAGATCGGCCAGTTCGGGTGCAGTGAGGCCTGTGCGAATCGCGGTGGCAATGACATCGATGCGCTTGTCGACTCCCTCGCGCCCCACGCCCTGCGCGCCGAGGATCTCCTGACTGACGGGATCGATGATGACCTTGAGCATCATCGACTCGGCACCGGGGTAATAGCCCGCATGGGATCCGGGATGCGAATGCAGGATCACGAAGTCACGGCCGGCAGCGCGCAGCCGCTTCTCGTTCCAGCCGGTGGTGGCCACAGCAAGGTCGAAGACCTTCACGATCGCGGTGCCAATGGTCGGCACCTCGCGCACGGGGCGCCCGTTGATGTGATCGGCGACCACTCGACCTTGTCGATTGGCGATATTCGCGAGCGGCACGAGCACCGCCTCGCCGTCGAGAGCATCGCTCTTCTCGGCGGCGTCGCCGATGGCATAGATTGCGGGATCATTGGTGCGATTGAAGGCATCGACGCGGATGCCGCCACGCGCACCGACCTCGAGATCGCAGGCCTTGGCCAGGGTCGTGTCGGGTCGCACTCCGATGGCGAGGATGACGAGATCGGCCGCGATGACACTGCCGTCGGCGAGGGTGACGATCTGCCCTCCGTCGCCCTCCTCGATCGATGCGAGACCCGTGCCCAGGCGCAGGTCGACACCGTGACGACGCAGCTCGTCGGCGACCGGTAGGGCCATCTCGGGATCGAGCGGCGCGAGTACTTGATCCATGGCCTCGACCAGGGTCGTGGGAATGCCCTTGTGAATGAGGTTCTCGGCAGTCTCGACGCCGATGAATCCGCCACCGATGACTACTGCGTGCTTCGGCTTCCGCGCGACCGAATCGGCAATGCGCGTGACGTCTTCGACCGTGCGCAGCGTGAGCGCGAGCTCGATGCCCGGCAGCGGCGGAACGACGGGCTGAGCGCCCGGGCTCAGCACCAGGTAGTCGTACTGAAGGTCGTAGGTATCGCCCGTGGCGAGGTCGCGCACGGTCAAGGTCTTGGCCGCACGATCGATGCCGATGACCTCGCTCTGCACGCGCACGTCGAGACGGAAGCGGGCATGCAGGCTCTCGGGGGTCTGCAGCAGGAGGTCGGACTGGGCAGCGATCACGCCGCCGACGAAGTAGGGCAGGCCGCAGTTCGCATAGGACACGTAAGAGCTGCGCTCGAGCACGATGATCGAGGCGTCGGGATCGAGCCTGCGGCTCCTGGTCGCAGCCGACATTCCGCCGGCGACTCCGCCGATGATGACGATGCGCTTCACTCTTTCCTCCATTGCTGACCTTCTTCTGCCTTCCGGGGACTTTAGGCCCTGCCCAAACTATACCCCCAGGGGTATCGTGATTCTGACGAACCCACCCAGGAGGTCATCATGCGAAAGAAGGTTCTCGTCCTCGGCGCCAATTTCGCCGGACTCACCGCGGCCCTGGCCGTCAAGCACGAGCTTCATGGAGATGTCGATGTCACGGT
>JBEGLG010000082.1:0-6108 GCA_041183645.1 Actinomycetota bacterium
AACCGCCCAGGGGTACGGCGTGGCCGGGTCATAGGTATTGCCCACGACCAGGATCGGGGATTCGGTGGTCGATGAGGCAGGCGCGGGCGCCAGCGCGGAGTGACCGAACCAGCTCGAGCACGGCGCATTGCCCCACGCCATGGCACGCGCCATTTCGGGCACCGGCGCGGCGGCCGACCACTGCTGCGATGCCGCGGCCAGGCCCGCGGCATCGGGGGAGGCGGGAGAATCCCAGCAGCTGATGGCGTAGAAGGCGGAATTCTGGTTGCTGCCATAGGTATTCGGTCCGGTGCGATCCGAGGCGAGATCCGAGAGCATCAGAAGATAGGTACCGTTGCCGCGCTTGGCCTCTCGAAGCCCGTCGCGCAGGTTCGGCCAGTAGTCGCGCGAGTACATGGCCCAGAACATCGCGGCCAGGGCTTGCGACTGGGTGAGGGTCTCGCGCTTCTCGGTGCGCATGGGCTGCCTATCGAGTCGAGCGAGCAGTGCGTTGATGCCCGTGAGCACTCGTGAGGGGCCTCCCGCATACGGGCACGACGACAGTCGTGAGCATGCGCGTGCGAAGCGAGTCATCGCGACCTGGAAGGCGCGTGACTGGCCCTCGGAGACTTGCATGGAGTCCATGCTGGGATCGACGGCGCCATCGAGGACGAAGCGTCCGACAGCCGCTGGGAAATCATGAGCGTAAAGGGCGCCGAGGTAGGTGCCATACGAGTACCCGAGGTAGTTGAGCTTCTTCTCGCCCAGGGCGACACGCAGGATGTCCATGTCATGCACGGTGGCCACCGAACCGACATTGCGAGCGCGCGTGGGCGTGTACTGCAGGCAGCCACGGCCGATGCCGGCGGCGAGCGACCAATAGGCACTGATCTCGGCGGGGGTATCGGGTGTCGCATCGGCGCGCAGCCAGGTCGTGGTCTGCTTGCCGGTCAGGCAGGTGACCGGCGCAGACTTGGCGACCCCGCGCGGATCGAAGCCGATGATGTCGTACGACGCCGCGACCTGAGCGCCGACACTCGACTGGGCATACTCGGCAAAGCTCGCACCCTCGGCGCCCGGGCCACCAGGATTGACCACGAGTGATCCGACCCGAGTGCCGGTGGCCCGCACGCGACTCAGGGCGATGCGGAAGTCACCTGCCGACGGAGCCGCGTAGTCGACGGGAACGAGCAGGGTGCTGCACTCTCGATGCCCGGCGCAGGAACTCCAGGTGAGGCTTTGCGAGTAGTAAGGGTCGAGCGCAGAGCTCGCCCGTGCGATCGGGGTGGAGATAAGGCCGCCGGCGACCGACACGCTGATCGTGGCGAGAAGTGCCGCGGAGCGGGTCAGGGGAAGTCGGCGCACCTGCTCACCGTATGTCATGTGTTCGAGTCAGGCGGATGACCGGGCGGCTGTCGCCTGTTGAGATCGGCGACATAGGCCTGCCATTCGCGAAGTCCTTCATCGCTCTCGGGAATCACCGGTGCGTGATCGACCTCATCGGCGGCGTGCAGGGCAGCGGCATATTCCGCGGCGGCCTCCTCTACTCGCGCCTTGTAGTGATCGGTGAACCCGAGGGAACGACGCTTCTTGACGGGCGTGGGGGCAAGCGTGCGCTCCGGCTGCGCGGTGCCCGCGTCACGTGCGACATCCTCGTGCGGATCCGCGTTCTCGTCGTCAGCGGTGAGCCCTTCGTGCTTGTACCGCCACCAGATCCAGACGATGATCGCGCCGATGATCGGCCACTCGAAGGTGTAGGCGAGTGCCCGGCCATTCCCGTTGAGCGCGCGTGAGCCCTCGACGAAGGTGAGGGTCGTGCAGAGCACGACACCGAAGACGAGCGGAATGTCGAGGGTCCAGAAATCCTTGCGGCGCTTGGCCCGGCGTTCCTCGTCGGTGAGCTCGCGCTGCGGTCGGCCCTCGGGCGTGCTCTCCGGCAGGTTCTCGTGCACGTTGTCAGACATGGGCGAGCTCACGATCAGTGGTGATCGCTCGCTGGCGATACGCCATGGCGGCCAGCACCGCCTCGGCAAGCACGATGCTCACCAGGGTGAGCTGCCAGGAGATGAGGGTGGTCGCCAGGGTTGCCGTGAGGATGATGACGGCAGGCCAGCCGACCGCGAGAATCACGATGCCGATCATCCCGCGTGAGCCGAACAGGCAGGCTGCCGCGATCCAGCCGATGCCCAGGAGCAGCAGTGAGCCGAGTGCCACGCCAATCTCAAGCCCCAGCCAGCGATTGAGAAGTCCGAGTCCGGCTACTTCGGCCACGACCACCAGCAGCGCCATCGCCGGAACCTCGGGATACTCCGAGAGCCGGGTGAGCCAGGCCGGTCGAGGCAGCGACCACGCGAGCAGGGCGGGGATCACGAGCCCCAGGGCCACGATGGCGAGGGGCGAGAAGGCGCCGGAGGCCAGGGTTCCGTGCGGTGGCCCGATGCGCGAGAGCACCACCGAGATCGCGATTGCTGCCGCCATCACCACGAACTCGCGACCGGCGAAGCGCACGAGCAGGCCGGTGGAGCCCACGAGAGCCTCGGGCATTGCGCGCTGGCGCTGCATCCAGCCCAGCCGAATGAGCCAGCCCAGAAGTGCGGCCTTGAGGATCACCAGCGAGCCGTAGACCGTGCCGACGAACAGGCTCACGGAGCCCACGCGCAGTGAGGCATTGAGCAGGCCGGACTCAGCGATGATGATGACGCACCACAGGGCGAGCAGGCTGAAGCGCGGGAGCACGCGGGGAGCCAGTTCAGGCTTCACATGAACCAGTGCAATCACTGCAGCGAGGCCACCGACCCACAGGCTGACGGCACCGAGATGGATACCGAGGCTGATCGTGGCCGAGGCGTGGGCGCCGGTGAGGCCGCCGTGGCCCAGGAACGAGGGGGCGATGCAGGCGGCGGTGCCGACCAGTGCGGCCAGCCAGGCGATACGGCGAGTGCCTGCCCCGGTGAGCAGCAGGGCGAACGCGATGATCCCGATGAACTGAGCCAGGAAGACTCGGCCGACATAGTCACTGGTGAGGTAGGACGGCGCCGTGCCGAGCGCTTCCCACGGAGTGACGGCCTGGACATCGCTGATGGTCAGCACGAGCAGCACGGCGAGAATCGCGAACCAGAGGACTGTCCAGCCCATGGCCCACTGAAGGGCACGGCGCGAGCTGGTGAGCAGACCGCCGACCACGAGGGAGCCGAGGGCGATCATCGAGGCGATATCGCGGGCATAGCGCCCGAGGGGCTGCAGCCACAGCACGTACGACGGGGGAGTGGCGAGGCCCGGGAAGGAGGCTACGACAAGCAGGCCGGTGGCCCACAGGAGCACGAGCAGGATGGGGACGCCCCACCAGAGGCGTGCCCCCATCCGAAAGCTCACTGCTGGGAGGTGAAGGTGCCGAACGTCGGCGCGTTGGAGTTCGGGCTTTCCTTCATCACGAGGGTGAACAGCGCGCCGATCGCGATGATGATGCAGACGTACGTCATCCACATGGAGACCAGGCGTGCGTGGTACGGGTTGTCACTCGTGATGCGATCCGCCTTGGTGCGGAAGATCATCGCCATGGTCAGGAACAGCACCAGGAAGAGGTGGATCGCGGCGCCAATAGCCAGCCAGAAGACCGACGAGGCGTACGCGCCGTCCTGGATGTCGAACGGGAAGGTCGACAGCTGGACGATCTGCCCAATGAACGTGACCAGGGTGATCAAGGTCGCCAGGGTGGCACCGATGATCATGCGGTCCTTGTGACCCTTCACCAGGCCCTTGTAGCCCCACCACATGGCGATGGTGGCCAGCACGATGCCCAGGACGATGAGCCAGAACGGTGCGTCGGGCGCCCAGGTGTTCTTCGGGGGAGCCCAGGCGTTGTTCACATTCAGCGACCAGAGGTACGAGTACGCGATGAGGAGCGCAATCGAGCCTGCGCAGTCGGAGACGATGCACAGCCAGACGCCGAGGCGGTTGCGCCGTGCGTTGACCGCTACCGGCTCGCCGGTGGTCGGGTAGAGGGGACCGGTCGTCGTCGTGCTCATTGCGGCACCTTCGCTTCGTTGTCGTCTCGGGCCAGCTCTTGTTCGATGGCGTCATACGGATCGGGCACGCCGTACCCATACGGATCGCTCGTGACCACGGGCAGCACCGGGAAGTTCTCGAGCGGCACCGGGGTGCTGGTCTGCCACTCGAGGGTCTTGGCGCCCCACGGGTTTGCCGGCGCCCAAGTCTTGCCGCGCCAGGAGGTGATGATCGCGTACAGGAAGATCAGCATGCCGATGCCGATGATGTAGGCACCGATCGTCGAGATCCAGTTCGAGACGTTGAACGCGTTATCGAACTGCAGGACGCGACGCGGCATGCCCTGCAGGCCCGCGACGAACATCGAGAAGAACGTGATCTGGAAGCCGAAGAAGGCAGTCCAGAAGCCGATCGAGCCGATGCTCTCGTTGAGCATCTTTCCGCACATCTTCGGGAACCAGTAGGAGATCGCGGCCATGGCGCCGAAGAGACCGGCACCCATGAGCATGAAGTGGAAGTGAGCCACCACGAACATGCTGCCGTGCATGTACTGGTCGACGGGGACGTCGGAGAGGTACACGCCTGTGATACCGCCGATGACCTTGTCCCAGATGACGGCGTACACGCACATCATCGGGAGTCGGGTCCAGACCTTGCCGCGCCACATGGTGCCGAGGGCGACGAGGACGAGGAAGCCGAACGGGATCGAGATCAGCTCGGTGGAGAGCATGAAGGGGTAGCCCACCTGCGGGGCGAATCCGGTCATGTACATGTGGTGGACCCACACGATGGCCGAGATGCCCACCACTCCCGCGAAACCGGCGATGGCCAGCTTGTAGCTGAACAGCGGCTTGCGCAGGAAGACGGTCATCAACTCGAGGATGCCTGCGGTTGCCGGTACGACGATGACGTACACCTCGGGATGGGCGAGCAGCCAGAACAGGTTCTCGTACAGCCACACGGAGCCACCGGCCACCGGGTTGAAGAACGAGGAGTTCAGGATCAGATCGCTCATCGCGAGAACCTGCGAGTACTGGTACATCGGGAACCAGATCAGGCCCATGACCGAGGAGGCGATGATGCCGATGACGAAGATCGGCACGCGGCTCCAGTTCATGCCGCGGGCACGCATGGTGACCGCGGTGGTGATCAGGTTGACCGAGGCGACGCCGGTGGAGAAGGCGAAGACGATGATCAGCACCTGGTAGCCCACCATGCCCATGCCGGCCTGCGTGGCCAGCGGCTGGTAGACGCTCCAGCCGTCGCGGATGCCGCCCATGACCAGCGTGGCCAGGAGCGGGGGAACCGCGGCGAAGAGCAGCCAGAAGCTCAGGGCGTTCAGGCGGGGGAATGCCATGTCTCGGGCGCCGACCATGATCGGCATGATGAAGTTACCGAGCGGGCCGGTGACCACGATGATCAGCGAGACGACCATGACGATGCCATGGGTGCCGATGATCGAGTTGTAGAAGTTCGGGTCGAAGAGCTCGCTCCAGGTCCAGCCGAGCTCGGTGCGAATCAGCATCGCCAGGAATCCGCCTACGCCGAGCAGGATGAGCACCATGATGAAGTACTGGGTGCCCACGACCTTGTGATCGGTCGTGTACTTCCAGTAGCGGAACTTGCCCTGGCCCTTGCCGGCCATGTACTCCGCGTCGTCGTGGGTGAGGTCATGGCCCAGCGCCCAGCGAATCGGGCCCGCGAAGGCACCGATGCCGGCCATGAAGCCGATCACCCAGGCGAACATCGTGGCCGCGAGGAGTGCATTGAGGCCTACCTGCGTGAAGTCGGCATTCTGCGTGCCCCAGGGCACCAGCTTGGAGCCGATCATGTAGGTGATAGCTGCCAGCACGATTCCGCCGGCAAGGCCGGTGAAGATGCTGGTGTGGCGCAGGAAGCCGCCTGGCTTGCCATGCTGCTTGGGCTGAAGAACTGCCGGCTGCTCGAATACTGCTGCAGTAGTCACGCTCATGTTGTCTTCATCCCGCCCTTGTCACGGACCCAGGCATCGAACTCGGCTTGGGTCACCACCTGGATCTTGGTCTCCATGTACGCGTGGTGCAGGCCGCACAGCTCGGCGCAGCGAATGTTGTACGTGCCGAGCTTGGTCGGGGTGACGCCGGT
>JBEGLG010000083.1:0-2548 GCA_041183645.1 Actinomycetota bacterium
CGCGAGGAGTCGGGGGTGAGCACCTCATCAGCGAGCACGATCTGACCCTTGTGCTTCCCGGTGGTGCCGAAGCCGAACTCGAACTTAGTGTCGGCGAGGATCAATCCGCGCTGATGGGCGAGAGCATCGGCGCGACGGTAGATATCGAGCGAGAGTCGCTTGAGCTCCTGCGCTTCCTCCTGGCCGATGGTGATGACGACCTCATCGAAGGTGACGTTCTCATCGTGATCGCCGATGGCCGCCTTGGTGGCCGGGGTGAAGATCGGCTTGGGGAGAAGCGAGCCGTCGACGAGGCCGGGCGGCAGGCCATTGCCGCAGATCTGGCGGGTGGCGTTGTAGTCGGCGAGACCCGAGCCTGCGAGGTAACCGCGCACGACGCATTCGACGGGCAGCATCTCGAGCGGCTCGCAGATCATCGCGCGACCGGCGACGGACTTCGGTACCGCAGTGGTCTCGAGGTGATTGGGCACGACGCCTTCGAGTGTCTGGAACCACCAGAGCGAGAGCTTCGTGAGGATGCGGCCCTTGTCGGGGATCGTGCTGGGCAGCACCCAGTCATAGGCGGAGATGCGATCGCTCGCGATGAAGAGCAGGCGTCCATCGGGGGTGCGATAGAGATCGCGCACCTTGCCGGAGTACACGTGCTCAAAGCCCTCGGGCAGCCCGTAGTCAGTCACGGGAATAGTGGTCACAGGATGTCTCCGGGCTTGTATCCGGCGGCTTCCGGATTCTCATTGATGATGCCCTCGACACGCAGTGCGATGGCCTTCACCTGATCACCGGCGGCGCCGGTGAAGTCGAGTGGGTCGGCGATGAGTGCAGTGAGCTCGTCGACCGACAGTTCGAGGCGCGCATCATTCGACAGGCGCACCAGGAGGTCGTTCTCGGAGAGACCCGCCTCGCGCATCTGCAAGGCAACCGAGACAGCGTGCTCCTTGATGGCCTCGTGCGCGGTCTCGCGGCCCACGCCCTTGCGCACCGACGCCATGAGCACCTTGGTGGTCGACAGGAAGGGCAGGTAGCGCTCGAGCTCGCGATCGATCACGGCGGGGAAGGCGCCGAAGTCATCGAGCACGGTCAGGAATGTCTCGAAGAGACCGTCGAGGGCGAAGAATGAGTCGGGAAGTGCAACGCGACGCACGACCGAGCACGACACATCGCCTTCATTCCACTGAGTGCCGGCGAGCTCCGAGGTCATGGTGAGGTAACCGCGCAGCAGAACCGCGAAGCCGTTCACGCGTTCGCACGAGCGGGTGTTCATCTTGTGCGGCATGGCCGAGGAGCCGACCTGGCCGGGGCGGAAGCCCTCGGTGACGAGATCGTGGCCGGCCATCAGGCGAATGGTCGTGGCAAGACTCGACGGCGCCGCGGCGACCTGCACGAGTGCGGAGACGACATCGAAGTCCAGTGAGCGCGGGTAGACCTGACCGACGCTGCTGAGCACGTGCTGGAATCCGAGATGACGTGCGACGCCCTCCTCGAGCTGGGCGAGACGCTCGGGCGAGCCGAGGAGATCGAGCATGTCCTGCGCCGTGCCGACCGGACCCTTGATACCGCGCAGCGGGTAGCGCGCGATGAGTTCGTTCAGTCGGTCATATGCCACGAGCAATTCGTCGGCTGCGGAGGCGAACCTCTTGCCGAGAGTGGTGGTCTGCGCGGGCACGTTGTGCGAGCGACCGGTGATCGCGGTGTCGGAGTATGCGACAGCGAGGGAGGCAAGTCGCTCGAGGGCTGCGATGACCTTCACGCGCACCAGCAGCAAGGAGTCGCGGATCTGCAGTTGCTCGACGTTCTCGGTGAGATCGCGCGAGGTCATACCGAGGTGGATGGTCTCGAAGCCCGCGAGGTCGTTGAACTCCTCAATGCGCGCCTTGACGTCGTGCTTGGTGACGCGCTCGCGGGCAGCGATGGACGCCACATCGACCTGGTCGATCACGGAGCGGTAGGCCTCGAGCGCATCGGCGGGAATCGCGAGACCAAGCTCGGCCTGGGCTGCCATGACGGCCAGCCAGAGCTGGCGCTCCATGACGATCTTGGCCTCGGGTGACCACAGATCGGTCATGGCCCCGGAGGCGTAGCGGCCGGCCAGGACGTTGGGGATCGATGAGGTCACGGCCTCATTCTTCCACGCGGCCCTAGGCCCTCCAACTTCCCGCTCTAGCCTCCGACGTTCGCGTGGTTACTTCGTGCCCGTGTTGCTGTCGGTGATGTCGTCCTGGGTCAGGCAGCCGACAGGATTCTGCGCCCCGAGGCTGTACAGCGAGGGGTCATTGCGCTCGGCGACCCAGGCATTCTCGATCGAGGTGAGCGTGGAGATCATCGACGCCTTCTTGGTCGGCGCGAGGTAGTTGGCCAGGCAGGCATGCCACGGCTTACCGCTGTTGTCATTCTTCGAGAAGAAGACTCCTGTCTCAATGATGCCCATGCCCTTGGACTTCCAGTTGGAGTTGTAGTCGCTGACGGTGCCGATGCGCTGGCCAGCCGTCACCTTGTCGCCGAGCTTCACAGTCGGATTGATGAGGTGCTCGTGCTCGAAGAGAATCGACGC
>JBEGLG010000084.1:0-10575 GCA_041183645.1 Actinomycetota bacterium
CACCCCGGCTGACCAGTCCCCGCATGCGACCAAGGCCGCACAGACAGTCGCCGCGCAGCCCGCTCCCCCCGCGGCTGCGTCCGCTGCTCCTGCAACTCCTGCCGCACCGGCTACCGCCCCCGCGGCACCGAAGCCCGAAGCCGCGAAGCCCACGCCGAAGGCCGATGACGTCAATGTGCCGCTGAAGGGCGCTGCCGCGCGCGTCGTCGCGAATATGGAAGCCAGCCTGACGGTTCCCACGGCCACCAGCGTGCGCTCGATCCCGGCGAAGCTGATGATCGATACGCGCACGGTGATCAACAACCATCTCGCCCGCGGTCGCGGAGGCAAGGTGTCCTTCACCCACCTGATCGGCTACGCGATCGTGCGCGCGACAGCCGAGATTCCCGCGATGAACCGCTCCTTCACCGAGATCGACGGCAAGCCCGTCATGGTCGAGCATCCCGAGGTCAATCTCGGCCTCGCCATCGACATTGCCAAGCCCGACGGCAGCCGCCAGCTTCTCGTTCCCGCCATCAAGGGCGCGCAGGCGATGGATTTCGCACAGTTCTGGGCCGCCTACGAGGATGTCGTGCGCAAGGCCCGCGCGGGAAGTCTCACCGCCGACGACTTCGCCGGCACCACGATCTCCCTGACCAATCCGGGCGGCATCGGCACCGTGCACTCAGTTCCGCGACTGATGCCCGGCCAGGGCTGCATCATCGGCGTCGGCGCCATGGAGTACCCCGCCGAGTGGCAGGGCGCCTCGCCCGAGTCGATCGCGCGCAATGCGGTGTCGAAGATCATGACCCTGACCTCCACGTACGACCATCGCATCATTCAGGGTGCGCAGTCGGGCGAGTTCCTCAAGCGCATCCATGAACTGCTGCTCGGCGGCGATGACTTCTACGGCGATATCTACCGCTCGCTGCGCGTGCCCTACGAGCCCATTCGCTGGGCCCAGGACATCTCGGCCAGTCACGAGACTGATCTCGACAAGACCGTGCGCGTGCAGGAGATCATCGACGCCTACCGCGTGCGCGGTCACCTGATGGCCGACACCGATCCGCTCGAGTATCGCCAGCGCACCCACCCCGATCTCGACGTCCTCACCCACAAGCTGACCCTGTGGGATCTCGACCGCGAGTTCGCGACCGGTGGCTTCGGCGGCAAGCCGCTGATGAAGCTGCGCGAGATCCTCGGCGTCCTGCGCGACTCCTACACGCGCACCGTCGGTATCGAGTACATGCACATCGAGGACCCGAAGCAGCGCGCCTGGATCCAGAAGCAGGTCGAGCAGCCGCACGCCAAGCCCGATGTCACCGAGCAGCTGCGCATCCTGCACAAGCTGAACGAGGGCGAGGCCCTCGAGTCCTTCCTGCAGACCAAGTACGTCGGCCAGAAGCGCTTCTCCCTCGAGGGCGGCGAGTCGCTCATTCCGCTGCTCGACGCGATCCTCATCGAGGCCGCGCATCACGACATCCTCGAGGTCGCGATCGGCATGCCGCACCGCGGTCGCCTCAATGTGCTCGCGAACATCGCCGGGAAGTCGTACGCGCAGATCTTCCGCGAGTTCGAGGGTCACTACGGCGAGGAGTCCGTGCAGGGCTCCGGCGACGTGAAGTACCACCTCGGCACCGAGGGCACCTTCGTCGCCGATGACGGCGCGCAGACTGCCGTCTACCTCGCCGCGAACCCATCGCACCTCGAAGCCGTCAACCCGGTCCTCGAGGGCATCGTGCGCGCCAAGCAGGATCAACTCCCCCGCGAGCGAGTCTTCGACATCCTGCCGGTGCTCATGCATGGCGATGCCGCATTCGCCGGCCAGGGCGTCGTGGCCGAAACCCTGCAGATGTCGCAGATCCAGGGCTATCGCACGGGCGGCACGATCCACGTGGTCGTCAACAATCAGGTCGGTTTCACGACCTCGCCGAAGTACAGCCGCTCGTCGTTCTACTCGACCGATGTCGCGCGCATGATCCAGGCACCGATCTTCCACGTGAACGGCGATGATCCCGAGGCCGTGGTGCGCGTGGCCGAGCTCGCCTTCGCCTACCGCCAGGAGTTCCACAAGGACGTCGTCATCGACCTGGTCTGCTACCGCAAGCGCGGCCACAACGAGGCCGATGATCCGTCACTGACCCAGCCGCTGATGTACGCGATCATCGACCAGAAGCGCTCGGTGCGAAAGAGCTACACCGAATCCCTGATCGGTCGCGGCGACATCACCCTCGAGGAGGCCGAGGCCGCTCTCAAGCACTTCCAGGAGCAGCTCGAGCGCATCTTCCAGGAGACCAAGTCCGAGGACGACCACGAGGAGTTCAGCATCTCCTCGGCCGACATCATCAGCACCGGGCAGCATGCACTCGCCCCGCAGGGCCTCGCGGCCGAGATCCAGACCGCGATCAGCCAGGAGCAGATCGAGACTGTCATCACCTCGCAGATCGAGATGCCTGCCGACTTCACCATTCACCCGCGTCTCGCGCCTCAGTTGCAGCGCAGGGCGCAGATGGTCGGCGACGACGCCATCGACTGGGGAATGGCCGAGGCCCTGGCCTTCGGATCCCTCCTCATGGAGGGGCGCACCATTCGACTCGCAGGCCAAGACGTGCGCCGCGGCACCTTCGGTCACCGTCACGCAGTGATCGTCGACAAGGAGACCGGCTGGCAGTACAAGCCGCTGAAGCAGTGCTACCGCAATGGCGCCAAGCTCTACGTGTACGACTCCCTGCTCAGCGAGTACGCAGCGATGGGCTTCGAGTACGGCTACTCGGTAGCTCGCCCGGATGCGCTCGTGCTCTGGGAGGCCCAGTTCGGCGATTTCGCCGATGGCGCACAGACCATCATCGACGAGTTCATCTCCTCGGGTGAGCAGAAGTGGGGCCAGAAGTCGGGCGTCACCCTGCTGCTGCCGCACGGCTTCGAGGGCCAGGGCCCCGATCACTCATCGGCTCGCGTCGAGCGCTTCCTGCAGCTGTGCGCGCAGGACAACATGATCGTCGCGATGCCGTCGAACCCGGCGTCGTACTTCCATCTGCTGCGTCTGCAGGCGAATGCCCACGTGCAGCGTCCGCTCGTGGTGTTCACCCCGAAGTCACTCCTGCGCGCGAAGCACGCTGTCTCGCAGAAGGCCGACTTCACCACCGGCTACTTCCACCCGATGCTGCCCGATACGCAGTACCCGAGCGGCGGCATGCGCAAGGTGCTGCTGTGCGCGGGCAAGGTCTACTACGACTTGCTCGCACATCGCGAGGCGAACAACATCACCGACGTCGCGATCGTGCGAGTCGAACGCCTGTACCCGCTGCCGGCCCGCTCACTGCCGCCGACCATCGCGGGCTACCCCGACGCCGAGGTCATGTGGGTGCAGGAGGAGCCGATGAACCAGGGCGCCTGGAGCTTCATGGCCATGCACCTGCCGCAGCTCATCGAGCGCCCGGTCACGGCAGTCGCCCGCCCGGCTTCGTCGTCTCCTGCCGTCGGCGCGCATCATCGTCATGATGCCGAGCAGAAGGCCATCGTCGAAGCGGCGTTCGCGTAGCCATGTACTTCACCGACCGCGGCATCGAGGAGCTCCAGAAGCGCAGGGGCGAGGAAGAAGTCAGCCTGGACTGGCTCGCCGAACGCCTGCGCGAGTTCGTCGACCTGAACCCCGAGTTCGAGACTCCCATCGAGCGACTGGCCAGCTGGATTGCCCGTCTCGATGACGATGACGACGAGTAACGTGACTGCCAGGACCTACTCAGCGGCGTCCTGAGCTTTCTCGCCGAGAATCGACTGCTCTACCCGCCCAACACGCTCCACCATGGCACACTCATGCACGTCACGGTGCGGCGGACGGGAGCCATCATGCGATTCATGGAACGTCACTGGTTTGACGTCGGCGGAGCACTGGGGATTGCACTGGCAATCTGGCTTGGCATTTCTGCCACCGAGATGAGCGCTCTCACTCTCCTACTCTGGCTCAGCCTTCTCTCTCTGCTTGCGCATCAGGTCGAGGAGTGGCGCTGGCCAGGATGGTTCCCCGGCATGCTCAACGTCGTGCTCTTCCGAAGCGCGGACCCGTGGCGTTTCCCGCTCAACACTCGTAGCGGTTTGGTCGTCAACGTGGTCGTGGGCTGGGTGGGATACCTACTTGCGGCCCTATTCGCCGAGCGCGCTCTCTGGCTGGGCCTGGCAACGATCTTGGTTTCCCTCGGAAACTGCATCCTGCATCTGGCGGTGATTCCTGTTCGAGGGCGCATGCTTTATAACCCCGGCATGGTTACGTCGTTGCTGTTCTTCCTTCCGCTCGTGGTGTGGTTTGCCATTGAGGCTCTCCCGACGATGTCGGCCACGGAGATTGTCATCGGCCTGGTTGTGGGGGTGATTCTCAACGTAGGTGGAGTGATAGGCGTGATCCGAGTTCTGGAGAGCCCTGACGCATCCCCGTTCGAGGATCGCCAGATTATTCCGGCGCTTCGCTTCGCTCGGCCAAGTCTGTAGACAGAGACCTCTACGGGGTGCGGGTGAGCACGAGCTTGCCGTGCACGCTGCCGTCGTTCATCACGGCGAATGCCTCGGCAGCCTGATCCATAGGCAGTACCCGATCGATCACCGGGCGCACGCCCGTGCGGATCAGGAGGTCGACCAGCTCGCGCAGTTCGTCGATGGTGCCCATGGTCGATCCGATGATCTCGAGCTGCAGGAAGAAAACGCGATTGAGCTGAGCCGGCGGCATCTGCCCCGAGGTGGCTCCCGAGATGACGATGCGACCACCGGGGCGCAGTGCGCGCAGTGAGTGCTCCCAGGTGGCCTCTCCAACGGTCTCCATGACGGCATCGACCGTTCGCGGCAGTCGCTCCCCCGAGGCAAAGACCTGATCCGCCCCGATCGACAATGCCCATTCCCGCTTGGCCTCATCGCGCGAGGTCGCCCAGACCGTGAAGCCCAGTGCCTTGCCCAGCATGATCAGGGCGGTCGAGACTCCGCCGGCCGCGCCCTGCACGAGCACTGTGTCGCCCGTGCGAAGGCCCGACTTCACGGCCAGCATCCGATAGGCCGTCAGCCAGGCGGTCGGCAGGCAGGCAGCTTCCTCCCAGGAGAGATCGGCGGGCTTGTCGACGAGATTGCGCGCGGGCACTCGCACGAACTCGGCGATCGTGCCCGGGTAGATCTCGGAGAGCAGGGATCTGCGGGGGTCCAGGGTCTCGTCACCATGAATCTCGGCATCGCCCAGCACCGCATGGACGATCACCTCACGACCGTCATCGGTCACGCCCGCGGCATCGGAGCCCAGGATCATCGGCACCTGCTCGACCTTGAGCGCGACACCCTTGAGCGCCCACAGATCGTGATGATTAAGGCTGGCAGCGCGCACTCGCACGGTCACCCACTCCTCCGGGGTAGCCGGCGCGGGCAGGTCGCCCACCCCCAGGCAGGCAAGCGGGTCGGCAGGGTCAACGGCGGCGGCATAGACGGCGAACATGAATCGAGCCTAACGACGGCTTGGTAGCGTGGCAGGTATGCGCTCCCTTGCCAGTGACAACCATTCCGGGGTGCATCCGCGCGTGCTCGAGGCGATCACTGCCGCGAACTCCGACCACGCCGTCTCCTATGGTGCAGATCCCTGGACTTCGCGCGCCCTCGAACTGATCCGTCGCGAGTTCGGCGAGCAGGCCGAGGTATTCCCGGTATTCAACGGAACCGGCGCGAATGTCGTCGGCATGCAGTCGATGCTGCGCACCTGGGAGAGCGTGATCTGCGCGACCACCGCGCACGTGAACGTCGACGAGGCAGGCGCGCCAGAGAAGCTTCTCGGCTCGAAGATCATCGCGGTGCCGAGTGCCGACGCGAAGATCACTCCTGAGCTGATTCGCGCCCAGTACTGGGGTATCGGCGACTTCCATCATGCCCAGCCCCGCGTCGTGCTCATCACCCAGTCGACCGAGTACGGCACCCGTTACTCACTCGATGAATTGCGCGCGATCACCGCGACTGCCCACGAACTCGATATGTATGTCTACCTCGACGGGGCGCGCATCGCGAACGCAGCCGCCGGCCTGGGCTGCACCTTCCGCGAGATGACTACCGATATCGGCATCGACGGTCTCTCCTTCGGCGCGACGAAGAATGGGGCCATGGGCGCCGAGGCCGTGGTGATCCTGAATCCCGCGCTCAAGGCGAGCGAGGCCCTCGGCTATATCCGCAAGCAGTACATGCAGCTGGCGAGCAAGATGCGCTTCGTCTCGGCCCAGTTCATTGCCCTGCTCGACGATGGCCTGTGGCGCGCGAATGCCGAGCATTCCAATGCCATGGCGACATACCTCGCCGCCCAGGTGACGGGCATCTCGGGTGTCACGATCACTCAGCCGGTCGAGGCCAATGCCGTCTTCGCCATCATTCCCCCGGCCATCACTCCCGCTCTGCAGGAAGTCATGCCGTTCTACGTCTGGAACGAGGCGACGAATGAGGTGCGCTGGATGTGCTCCTGGGATACCACGACCGAGGACATCGATACATTCGTCGCTGCTCTTTCCTCGCTCGCGAAGGGCTGAGAGATGACTCCTCAGCTCCGCGACCTCCGTGATGATCTCGGCGCGAAAGTCATCCTTCCTGAGCAGGTGACCCGCATCGTCAGCCTGGTCCCCTCGCTCACCGAGGCGGTCGAGGCCACCATGCCCGGCGCGATCATCGCCGCCACCGACTGGTGCACGCATCCGGCCGGGCTCGATGTCGCGCGCATTCGCGGCACGAAGAATCCTGATGTCGCCGCGATCATCGCGATGCAGCCCGATCTCGTGATCGCGAACGAGGAGGAGAACAAGCCCGAGCACATCGGCGAGCTCCGCGATGCCGGGGTGAGCGTGTGGGTCACCGAGATCCGCGATGTCGACCAGGCCATCGAGTCGATGACTCGACTGTTCGCAGCGCTCGGTCACCCGAGTGTTCCCTGGCTCGAGCAGGCTCGCGCGAACTGGGCGAACCCCGAGCCGGTGTTCGACTATCCCGTCACGGCCCTCATTCCGATCTGGCGGAAGCCGTGGATGTTCGTCGGCTCTGATACCTACGCGGGTGAGCTGCTCGGCAGGCTCGGCATCTTCAATGCACTCGGATTGCACCCGGAGCGCTACCCCAAGCTCGAACTGAACCAGGTTCCTGACGTCGAGCTGGTCGTGCTGCCCGATGAGCCCTACGAGTTCACCCTCGACGACGGCCCCGAGTACTTCGCTGCCCATGCGGCTCTGATCAGCGGACGCCTGCTCACCTGGTACGGCCCCGCGATGGTCGATGCGCCCGCTGAGCTCGCCTGGGCGATTCGCTCAGCGATGACCCAGTAGCGGCGAGTACCGGAACACCAGTCGGCCGATCACGGAGTCGACAGCACCGAAGCTACGGCTGTCGTCACTGAACTCCGGGTTATCCCCCTCCAGCCACCAGCCAGGCCCTTCGGCGCGCATCACCCGCTTCACGACCCGCAGATCGGGGCGCAGCGGGTGCACCGCCAGCACGATGTCGCCCACGGAGACTCGGCCGCCTGTGCGTACCACCCAGCAGTCGCCGCTGCGCAGGGCAGGCTCCATCGACGGACCGATGATCCGGACGGTGGTCAGGCCAATCCCCATGAGGCCATCCTGCCGCCTCAGGAACCCGAGGGTAGGCTCCCCTCATAGCCATACGGGGCCTCCCGGGGCTGTTCCGCCAACCGAAAGGGTTCACATGCTCTCCCGCATCTTCACCCCCCGCACCACCGCCTACGCCCACTGCGATCTGCCCTGCGGCGTCTACGACCCCGCCCAGGCTCGCCTCGAGGCCGAGTCGGTCAAGGCCTGCATGGTCAAGTACAACGATTCCTCCGATGCTGACTTCAAGGCTCGCGCCATCGCGATCAAGGAAGACCGCTCGACCATGGTCAAGGAGCACCTCTGGGTTCTCTGGACGGATTACTTCAAGGCCCCGCACTTCGAGAAGTACCCGAACCTGAACACCCTGTTCAACGAGGCCACCAAGCTTGCCGGTGCCGGCGGCACCAAGTCGACCACCGATGTTGCCGTGGCTGACGCACTGCTCGCCAAGATCGACGAGATCGCGGCGATCTTCTGGGAGACCAAGAAGGCCTAGTTCGACTCAGCACTTCATGACGAAGCCCCTGCCCATTGGCGGGGGCTTCGTCATGCCCCCTCTATGAGAATCCGATGGCAATCCCATGACGTAGGCTCATTGAGGTTTTCGATTCGAGGGAGAGATTGTGAAGCGGTTCTTGGCAGGGATGATCAGTTCGGTACTGATCGCAGCAGGAGCAGCGATCCTCGCTCCCGCGTCGTACGCCGCCACTACCTGGCAGTTCAGCTCCGGCAGCATCGCGCTTCCGGACTCCTTCAGCAGTGCGACTGCGGATTTTCATTTCACTAATCTCGAGATCGCTGACGGCACCATCACGAGCGGCTCTTTCGGGATCTCCTCCACCCACGGTGCGGCAATCTTCTGCACTACGAGGAGTTACTCAGGGAATACCGTCACCTTCTCTGATGGCGGCTACGCAGGCTGCACGGGAAACATGACCCTCTCTGTGGATCCGCAAGGCAGATTGACGGTGACGTCACAGGATCTTCACAACTCGACCTTTCTTTTCCAGGGCTCCGCGACGAGTGGCACCCCCGGAACTCAACCCACTCCCACGGTCGTGACGTTGGCCCCCTGTGAACTGGTACTCGATTACGCCAATCAGCTCGCCACCGTGTCGCTTACGCAGGGCAACGCCGATGCAGCTGACTACTCCGTGAGTTTTCCCGGAACAGCATTCCCGCCTACGCCCTTCACCAAGGCCGATCTGCCCTTCGAGCTCCAGCTCCCCTTCTCCCTGCTGACCATGGGCTCGCCCTTGACTGCGCACATTGACGCGACACGCAGCTTCGACGGCAAGACCGTGGCGGCTTGCGACACGAATTCTGTGACGCCTCTGCTCCCCGGTGCCCCGCGCATCGACGGGGATGTCGTGGCACCTCAGGGTGGGTCGACAGCCACGATCAACTACAGCGTCGGGAACCCTGCAGCGGTACAGGGAATTGAGTACCAGCTGGATGGACGCGGGGCATGGCTTCGGCCAGGTGGATCAGCCCCCACAAGCGGAGCCGGAGGGTCCTTCAGCATCAGTGGACTCACCGCCGGTAAGCACTCCGTGCAAGTGCGGGCTGTGGGCTACGGCACTGCTCCGACGATCGTTGAAGGGGCCTTGACCTACTTCACGACTGGAACGCCGGGCAAGCCCGGCAGTAACGCGGTTCGCCCCTCTCAGAGCACTGCTATCGGCTCGTCACCGGCGAAGCCCGTCTCAGCTCCGCCCGTGCAGCCGGTGTCGACCGTTCCCGGCACGAGCAATGGCGCAGGCACCGGCACCAACGGCGCACTCGCCGCGAACACCGGAAATGCCGGCATTGATGCCCCGTGCTTGGCGAAGGACGGCACGCTCTACCCGAATCAGTACTCGACTGTGGGCTCGCAGCTGACCATGGCGCCGAATACGCACGGGATGGGCGCTGCTCGTTCGTTCATCGTCACCGCAGGCTCGCTGCCCCCGGGAGTCCAGCTCGATCGAGCGTACGGCGTGCTCTACGGCGTGACCTCGGCAGTCGGCTCGTGGGTGACTACCGTGCAGGCGACCTTCGCCGACGGCACGACGAAGTCCAGCCAGTTCACCACTCGAGTCGATGCTGATCCGCAGTCACTGCAGTACGCGGCACAGAACATCGGCGTCGTCGGATCGCGTGTGGCAATTGCCCCGAGCACGAATGCCCCTGTCACCGGCACCACCTACACGCTCGTCTGCGGTGAGCTGCCGGCAGGCACGAAGTTCGACTCGCGTACCGGCGTCATCACCGGCACGCCGACTGCTCAGGTTCTGCTCCCCACTCCCCTGCGGGTGGCCGAGACCAGCGCCACGGGCAAGGCAGCGGCCTCGTTCCTCTTCGTGGTGCAGAAGTCCGGCTTCACGGCAATCCACTACCCGGCCCATCCGCATCTTCGCGTCGGCCACACAGCGCGCATTCGCCCCACGGTCAATGGCGTCGGCGAGATCGCACTGTTCCGGATGTGGAAGGGCAAGCTTCAGCGCGGGCTGCGCCTCAACCCCGTCACCGGTGTCGTGAGCGGTAAGCCCCGATACGCCGGACCGACGCACACCATCACCATCGTGGCCGTCACCAAGGGTGGGGCACTTCTCACCGCAGCACCCATGCGCATCAGCACTCGCCGATAGTTCTCACTCGAGGGGCGCTCGGATGGGCGCCCCACGGCACTGGCAATACTTGGGCCATGCCCACGCTCATCCGGAGTGCTCAGCCCACCGATGTTCCCGCACTCATCGCGATGGTGCTCGAGCTGGCCGAGTACGAGAAGGCTCCCGAGCAGGCAGTCGCCACCGAGGAGGACTTCGCCCGTGATCTCTTCGGCGCGAATCCGCGCGTTCACGCCTTGGTCGTCGAGGATGCCGGCGAGGTCGTGGCCTACGCCTTCTACTTCCTGAACTACTCGACCTGGCTCGGCCGGCACGGCATCTATCTCGAGGATCTCTACGTGCGCCCGGCCTATCGAGGTCGCGGCTACGGCAAGGCCTTGCTC